>NZ_JBSFWR010000164.1:0-11356 GCF_053594915.1 Kitasatospora sp. NPDC002543
CCACCCTCACCAACGCCAAAAACACCTACGACCCCACCCACACCCTCACCCCCGGCCAAAACATCTTCCCCTAACCACAAACACCACAACGAGACCCGCATATCGAAAACCGTGAATGAGCCGGGCACTCTCGAAGTGCTTCCGGCTCATCGCGCTTTCCGTCTCCTTTTGACGGGGGCACATCCGGGGTGGCCGCAGGGGCCGGTCCGCGCGGAATTCCGCTTGCGGGGGCGGTCGCGCCGGCTGGTACCGTCCGGTATGAGCTTCTCCACCGCCGGAACGGACGGGCCTCGGCTGGACGGCGCCGCCCTGGCCCGCCTGGACCTCGGCCACAACGTCTGGGGGTCGTTGCCCTCGGCCGCCGACGCGCGGCGGGCGGCCGAGCTGTTCCGGGGCGCCGGTTGGCGGGTCCGGCTGTCGAGCCGGACCGAGTACGAAGTCGAGTGCGCCTTCGCCGAGTTGGAGATCCTGCCGGTGCGTCCGGTGACCTTCGCGGGGTTCGTGGATCCGGGCCGCGTCGGCGTTCTCCTCGCGGCGCTGGAGGGGATGGGCCTGTCGTTCGAGGTCGAGTTCACCGATGCGGAGGGGCGTGACCACCTGCACCGCTCAAACGGCCACCCGCACTGAGGCAGGGTTGTCAGGTCCTCGACATGGGAAGGGGGCGGGCCACAGACCGTTCCCTCCGGGAGGATACCCGTGCACCGCACCACCGCCAGGATCACCACCGCCCTGCTCGCCGCCGTACTCGCCGGGCCCGCCCTGGGCACCGCACCGGCCTGGAGTCGCCCCGCGGACGACTCACCGACGAGCCTCCCCGCGGGCGGCACAGCGGCGACCCGTCAGGTGGAGGTGTTCGCCGAGGACGGCGGCATCTCCCGCGCCCAGGCGCCGTCGGCCTCCCCCTACCTCGCCGGCCGCCCCCAGGGCGTGGCGCCGATACAGGGCGACGGCGAGGTGACGGCACTGGTCCGCAACGGGGAGCCCGCCGCCAAACTGGACGTGGTGGTGATCGGCGACGGGTACACCGCGCAGGAGCAGGAGAAGTTCCGCGCGGACGCGGCCCGGAAGTGGCAGGAGATGACGTCCGTCGAGCCCTACGCCACCTATCGCGCGCTGTTCAACGTCTGGGCGGTGTCCGCCGTCTCCCCCGAGTCCGGGGTGACCGGGGACCCGGACCAGGCGACCGTCCGGCACACCGCACTGGGCTCGTACTTCTGGTGCGACGGCGTGGAGCGGCTGCTCTGCGTGGACGAGAAGGCCGTCGACGCCTACGCCGCGAAGGCCCCGCAGGCGGACCTGGTACTCGTGGTGGCCAACACCGCCAAGTACGGCGGCGCCGGCTACAACGACATCAAGTCCCCGCTCGGCTACGAGGGCATCGCCACCGTGGCCGGCGGCAACGCGAAGGCCGGGCAGATCGCGGTGCACGAGACCGGGCACTCGCTGGGCAAGCTGGCCGACGAGTACGCGTACGACGGCCAGGGGACGTACCAGGGCGCCGAACCCGTCGAACCGAACATCAGCACCCTGACCGCCGACCGGATGCGGCAGCAGGGCTCCAAGTGGGCGCGCTGGCTGGGCCAGGCCTCGCCGGACGGCGGCACCGTCGGCGCGTACGAGGGCGGCGGCTACTACCCCACCGGGCTCTACCGGCCGACCGAGAACTCGATCATGCGCTCGCTCGGGCGGGAGTTCAATCTGCCCGGGCGCGAGGCGATGATCGCGGGCTTCTACCGGCACGCCACCCCGCTCACCAGCCGCACTGCGGGCGGCAGTCCGCTCACCGCCGCGGACCGCCTCACCGTGGACCTCCCGGTGCCCGGCACCGGGCTGCGCTGGTACCTGGACGGGCGCGAGCAGCCCCGGCTGGCCGGCCGCACCGCGCTCGACCTGTCCGAGCTCAAGCTGACCGGGCCGCGCTGGCGCCCGCACCTGCTCACCGCCGTCGCCACCGACCCGACCACGGCCGTCACGGACCCGGCACTGCGCGAGAAGCTGACCTCGAGCCTGTCCTGGCCCGTGACGCGCTGACGGGACGGCTCCTCGCACCGGCATCGCAGCGACCCTCCTCCGCTCCCGCGGAGCCACCGTCCGCGATGCCCGCCGGGCGATCCGCGCGGCGATCCGCGGGGCGATCCGCCGAGCGGTGCCGGGGCTCGGCGTGACCTCTGCCCAAGTCGCACCACGGCTCGGGGTGTTGGCGGATTCCCGAGCGGTGGCGCGTCCGCGTCTGAAAGCATCCGGGGGATGCCGCCGGAAGACGGGGAGAGTCGATGGAAGCGTTGCGGCCGGGCGACCCTGAGCGGATAGGCGCCTACCGGTTGGAGGGACGGCTGGGGGCCGGCGGGATGGGGCAGGTGTTCCTGGGACGCACCCCGGGCGGGCGGCCGGTGGCGGTGAAGCTGGTCCACGCGCCGTACGGGCACGACGAGGGGTTCCGCCGGCGCTTCGCCCAGGAGGTGGAGGCGGCCCGGCGGGTGGGCGGCTTCTTCACCGCCCAGGTGGTCGACGCCGACCCGTTCGCGGACCGCCCCTGGGTCGTCAGCGCCTTCGTGCCCGGGCCCACGCTGCAGGCCGCGGTCACCGCCCACGGGCCGCTGCCGACCGCGACTCTGCGGGTGCTGGCGGCCGGGCTGGCGGAAGGGCTGAGCGTCATCCACGAGTGCGCCCTGGTGCACCGCGACCTCAAACCGGGAAACGTCATCCTGGCCGCCGACGGGCCGCGCATCATCGACTTCGGCATCGCCCGGGCGCTGGACGCCACCGCGCACTCGACGACCGGGGCCGTACGCGGCACACCTGCCTACATGTCCCCGGAACAGGCGCGCGGCAACGCCTCCGTGACCACGGCCAGCGACGTGTTCTCCCTCGGGTCGGTGCTCGCCTTCGCCTCGACGGGCACCTCCCCGTTCGACGGCGAAGGGCCGGCCGTCGCCGTGATGTACCGGATCACCCAGGAGGAGCCCGACCTGTCCGGGACCGACAACGAGCTGCGCGGCCTGGTGGCGGCCTGCCTGGCGAAGGACCCGACCGCCCGGCCCACGACGGCCGACATCATGCGTGCCTTCACCGGAACCGGAACCGGCACCGGAGCCGGCACGGACCGGGACTGGCTGCCCGAGCCGGTCACCACGATGGTGCGCGACGCCGCGGCCCTGGCCGACGCCGGACCCGGGCGTCCCGCCGGCCCCCAGCCGCCCCCGCGCCGACGCGGCCTGTCGCGGCTCGCCTTCCGGCGCGGCCGACCGACGGACCCGCTCCCGGCCGCCCCGGCCCCGGCCGACGCGAGCCCGACAGGGCTCGAAGAGGGCTGGAACGGCCTGCCCTGGGGAGCGACCGTCGCACAGTTCCGCGCCCGCTTCCCGAACGCGCACCAGCGGGACGAGTGGTGGCTGACCGGCACCGGCCCCGAGGCGTTCTGCGGTATCGAGATGCACACCCAGTACTCCTTCAACGGCCGGGGCGAACTCGGGTTCGTGGCCTTCATCCCCGAGGTGAAGGACCGCGGCAGACTGTCGGTGGCCGTGCTGAACGCGCTCGGCGCACCCGACGACGCGACGACCACGTGGACCCGGGGCGACGTCGTGGTCGAGGTGAAGGTCGCCGGGCTCATCGCCACCCTCACCCATCGGGTGTTCGGCGCCCACTGACGCCGGAACACACCACCAGAACACACCACCAGAACACACCACCGGAACACCGCCGGGGCACCGCCGGGAGCCGCCGTGTCGGCGGCGGGTTCCGGCCGAGGTTCCACGGATCCGCCCGAGTCGACCGGTTCCCCGGGTGGCCGCGGCGCCGTCGTGCTAGAACCGTCGGCGGGCCGCAACTCCGGCTGCCCGCCCGTACGTTGGCACCAGCTCAACCGTTCCCGCAGCACGCCCCCACCGGCCACGACCCTGGGAGAGCCATGCCCACCACACGTCCCCGCCCCGTCCGCCTGTTGCTCGCCGCACTGGCCGCACTCGCCCTGCTGCTCTCGGGCGCGGTCGCCGCGGCCCCCGCGAGTGCCTCCACCACCGGCCTGGACGGCGCCTGGGCCTGCGAGATCCCGGCCGGCTACGTCTACGACCAGGTCTCGATGAACCGCAACTGCAGCGGCACCGGCACCTGGAACTCGCCGCAGTTCCACCTGCGGACCCCCGTCGACAACCTGACGGCCTGCAAGAGCGCGCCCGGCTTCGTCTACGACGCCATCACCTGGGGCCTCGCGTGCAGCGAGATCAGCGGCGTGCCGTCCAACCAGTACCACCTGCGCAAGCCGGTGGACGGTCTCACCGCCTGCGTGGGCACCCCGGAGTTCACCTACGACTACATCAGCTGGGGCACCGCCTGCAACATCACCCAGGGCGGCGGCCAGTCCAACGCCTTCCACCTCCGCAAGCCGGTGAGCGGCCTGTGGGCCTGTGACGTGCCCCGGGGCTTCACCTACAGCAGCACCACCCAGAACACCGATTGCAGCCTCTACCGCGGGTCCACGGCCACCAAGTTCCTCCTGCTCGGCTGAGCGGGTCCCGCACCGCAGGACGCCGGTGGCGGGGAGTCGGCCCGGGCCGGCTCCCCGCCACCGGCGCGCTCGGGATCGGGACCGGCATCGGGATCCCGACGACGGTCCGCCCGGAGCCGGCCGCCCTCAGCCCCGGTCGCGGGTGGCGTCGGCGTGGGCGAGCGCGCTGGGGGTCAGCCGGCCGACGATCGCCGGGGCCTCCCGGACGAGGGCGTCCGTGGTCAGCGCCTCCACCATGAACAGCGCGAAGTCCACCCGACGCGTCAGGTTGCTCGCCAGCACCGGGTCGCCCACGTGCCGGCTCCACACCGGCAGGCCCTGGCTCTCGCCCTCCTCCAGGTCGCTGCCGCGCACCACGGTCCACCGGGTGTCGCTGGCGAAGACCCTTCGGCACGCCTCCACCTGGTCGTCGATCTCGAGGACGCGCACGAGCCTGCCGAGGGCGGTGGCGATCCGCAGGCCCAGGGTGAACAGCCGCGAGTAGCGGTCCTTGCCGTCGCGCGTGATGTGCCAGCCGCAGGAGAACACCAGGCGCGCGCCCGGCCGGGCGTGGTCCAGGACCGCCTGCGCCGTACCCGACGAGTACTGCCGCACGCCCCAGGGCACCAGCACCGTCAGCACCCCGTCGCACCCGGCGACCGCCCGGCGGACCACCTCCGGGTCGTTCGTCGCCCCGGGGACGACGGTGATCCGCCCCTCGAAGGCGGCCAGCTTCGGCACGCTGCGCTCCCGGCAGACGCCGACCACCTCGTAGCCGCGCTCCAGCGCGTGCCCGACCATGTACTGCCCCAGCTTCCCCGAGGCCCCGATGACGCAGACCTTCCCCACGTGTTCCCCGCCCATGGCGCAGCCCCTTCACGGACAGTGCAGCCTTATGTTGTAAGGCACGTTAGCCTTACCCCGTAAGGCAGTCAATGGACGTGGAGGAGGGGCCGGATGCCCGAGGGAGGCAAGGGCCGGCGCGGGACACCGGCCCGTACGCCGCTGAGCCGTGAGCGCGTGATCCGGGCGGCGGTGGAGCTGGCGGACGAGAAGGGGTCCGCCGCGCTCACCATGCGGGCCATCGCCCAGCCGCTGGGGGTCGAGGCGATGTCGCTCTACCACCACGTGGCGGGCCGGGAGGACATCCTCGACGGCATGGTGGACGCGGTGTTCGGCGAGATCGAGCTCCCGCCCCTCGGCACCGACTGGAAGAGCTCCATGCACCGGCGCGCGGTCTCCGCGCGCGCCGCCCTCCTGCGCCACCCGTGGGCGATCGGCCTCATGGACTCCCGCGTCCGGCCCGGCCCGGCGACCCTGCGCCACCACGACGCCGTCCTCGGCGCGCTGCGCACCGGCGGGTTCTCCGTGCCGATGACCGCGCACGCCGTCTCGCTGATCGACAGCTACCTGTACGGCTTCGTGCTCCAGGAGGTCGCCCTGCCCTTCAAGGGCGGGGCGGAGTCGGCCGAGGTCGCGGGCGCCATCCTGGACGGGATGCCCGCCGACGCCTACCCCCACCTCGCCGAGCTGGCCACCGAACACGTCCTCAAGCCCGGCTACGACTACGCCGACGAGTTCGCCTTCGGGCTCGCGCTCGTGCTCGACGCCCTCCGCCCGGACGGGATCCCTGGCGCGTAGCCGGCCACCGGCCCCGCCCGGGGAGGCCTCGGGAAGAGGCCCCACCGGGGAGGCTGGCGCCGCGCGCCGGTCCCGCTACGGCAGCGGGATGCGCACCACCTGCGGGTCGTGGTCGCTGAGCTGGGTGCTGAACTCGCTGTTGATGTGCACGATGTCGTAGCTGTAGGCCGTGGCCGCCAGCGCGCTCGAGATCAGGATGTGGTCCAGCACCTGCGAGTTGCCCTCGTACACGTAGGTGTAGCGCTCGGGCAGCGGCAGGGTGCGCGGCAGGTCGGTGAGCGCTCCGCCCGCGGTGAGGATGTCGGCGGTCTGGGAGAACTCGAAGTCGTTGAGGTCGCCGAGCACGATCACCGAGGCCTTCGGGTCCACGGCGAGGATCCGGTCGGTGAAGTCCTTCACCACGGCCGCCTGGCTGTGGCGCTGGCTCTCCGAGGGGTGGGACGGCTGCTGGTAGCGGCCGAACAGCGGCTGGTCACCGCCCTTGGAGTTGAAGTGGTTGGCGATCACGAAGACCGGCTTGCCGTTCCAGCGGAACTCACCGGCCAGCGGCTTGCGGCTGGACGCGAACGCCGCGTTGGTCGGGTCGATCCGCCCGGGCGAGTAGGCCAGCTGCGGCGTGCCGCCGGCGTTCACCACGGAGTCGGCGGTGGTGGATCCGGCGCCGGCGCGGTCGGTGAAGGAGAGGCCGCGGTCGGTGCGGAACAGGAAGACCTGGCGGATGTTGCCGCCGGGCTGCCCGCCGTCCTGGCCGTCCACCGGGTCGATCTCGCGGTAGGAGTAGGCCGGGCCGCCGGCCGCGGTGATCGCCGCGGTGAGCTTGGCGAGGGTCTGGGTCGCGCTCACCGTGCCGTCGTCGGTGGCGCCGCTGTTGTCCTGGATCTCCTCCAGGGCGACCAGGTCGGGCGAGCGCAGGTTGCCGACGATGCCCGCCGCGAGGCCGTCGAACTTGCTCTGCGGGTCGGACGGCGCCAGGTTCTCCACGTTGAAGGTGGCGGCGGCGAGCTGGCCGGCCGTCGGCGTCGCGGTGGTCTCGGGCGCGGTGGTGCCGGGGGTGACCGCCGGGGTCGAGGTGACCTGGAGGGTGAAGTTGCCGAAGGCGTAGTCGAGCACGCCGACGGTGGCGCCCGTCAGGGTGTCGCCGACGTTGGCGGTCGGGGTGGGCGCGAGCGCCTTTCCGAGGACGACCCGCTCCGGGTTGCCGTCGTTCGCCTGCAGCAGGATGCCGCCCCGGTTGGTGCGGGTGCCGCTGCCCTGCGGGACGACGGGCAGTTCACCGTACTTGTTGGACGGGCCGACCACGGCCGCGTCGTCGATCTCGACCCGCATGCCCTCCAGGGACTCCCAGAAGTCCAGGCCGTCGGTGGCGGGCTGGAAGTTCCCGGCGGTCTCGACGTCGCCGGAGGTGACGCTGGAGATGACCGCGGACGGGGGTATCCGCCCGCCCGGGCCGACCAGGGTCGCGGCCGGCAGCGCCGCGTTGTGGGCGACCACGCTGACGGTGGGCGCGGTCAGTTCGGTGATCGACAGGTTGTTGGTGCCGCCGGTGCCGCCCGGGCGGTACTGGCTGACGGTCGCGCTGACCGTGACGGAGTCCCCGACCGCGACCGAGGGCGCGCCCGCGGTGTAGACGTAGACGCCCTCGCTGGTGGCGGGGTCGTTGTCGGGCTGCGGGTCCTGGTACCAGAAGCCGTTCGGGCCGACGGCCGTCACCACGCCGGGAACGGCGCTGACCGCGCTGCCGGCCAGCGGGGAGACCCGGGCGGCGCCCTGGATGTCGTGGATGCGGGTGCCGCCGGGGTTCGGGGTGCCCCCGCCGGTGGAGGCGGAGTTGCGCGGCACGGGCGCGCCGATCACGAAGTCCGCCGCGTTGTTGTCGGTGTCGGTGGCGCCGCCGCCGGCGCGCAGGGCCGCGGTGGAGTTCGACAGGTTGCCGGTGGGCGTGCCCTCGGCGGAGCTCGCGCCGGTGCCGTAGCCGACGAGGTCCTTCACCCCGGACTGCCCCGCGCAGCCCGAAGCACAGGTCAGCGCCGTGCCGTTGGTGACGAGGGCGACCTTCCCGGAGGTCGCGGACATGGCGATCGTCCCGGTGGCGTCCGCCGTCGGCAGCGCGGCACCCGCCCCGCTCCCGGCGGCCTCCTGGACGAGGAAGTAGTGGCCGGGCGCGATCGTCCCGGAGAGGGTGGTCCTCGTCCAGCTGGAGCCGGCGGCCGAGGCGTACTGCACCGTCCAGCCGGTGACGGACACCGGCGCGGTGCCGCGGTTGTACAGCTCGACGAAGTCGTTGGCGTACGGCGCGCCGGAGTTGCCGCCACCGCCGTACACCTGGCTGATCACGACGTCGGGCGACGCGGCCTGCGCCACGCCGGTGGGCAGCGCCACCAGCGCCGCCACCACGGCCGCGGTGGAGACCGCCGCCGACGTTCGGCGCCGCGCTCGCGGGGTTCTGGGGTTGGTCCGGGCGTTCGGGGTGCTCCGCATGAGGCTGACTCCTGACCACCGTCCGGGCTCGTGGCCCGGCGGTGTGACCACGGATGGGAAAGGTCGGGCGCTGAGGTTCTAGCAGCGCCACCAGATCCCTACCGGTCGTCACGGGCAACGGCCAGACGTACGGCGGAAGAACGTTTCTACGCGCGACAAGTGGGAGCCGATCCTCCGGATGCGGAAGCCAACTCCCCTGCCCCGCACGGCCCCTGAACATCAGGGGCCAGGCCCGGCTGCGGCGCACCCTCCGCCGGAGCCGGGCCTGCCCGGTCGTCCGCCTCCCCGCCGGTCCTCAGTCCCGGCGGTGCCGCTCCGCCCCCGCCTCCGGCGCCGGCCGGGGCGGGCGCCGGCGCAGCGGCGCCAGTTCGCGCTCCAGGGCCCGCACGTCCAGCGCTATCCGGGACGCGATCTCGCGCGGGCCGGTGCCGGCCGGCAGCCGGCGCGACCAGGAGCGGGCTTTGGCCGGGCCGTCCTGGACCATGTGGAAGTTGAGCCGCACCACGTCGGCGACGTCCACCAGGCTCACCAGGATCCTGGTGTCCGCGAGATCGATGCCGACTTCGTTCCCGATGCACGAGCAGGCCACCAGGCCCTCGATGTCCTCCTCCGCCAGGTATCTGGCCAGGGGCACCGCCCTTCCCCGGACCAGAAACGGACGTTCCACCGGAGCCACCGGAACCGCCTCCTCCCAAGCAGCCGTACGGCGCCTCGGCCGCGGCGCAAGCGCACCGCAACAGACCGGGCCCGGCCTATGCTCCACCACATCGGAAGCGTTCACCAACTCGGTGTCTCACCAAGTGAATTGGGCGAACGCACCGACCCGGCGCACCGGCGCACGCCCCAGCGCACCGGGCCCCGCACCGGCCCGGCGGCGGGCGCGCGCGGACGGTTCCCCGGACGCGCGCGTGCCCGCCCGCACGAGGCGGACGGGCACGGCGGTGGCGCCTGCGGGGTACCTGCGGGGCGCCGTTCAGCGGCCGGAGCGCCCGTGCAGCACCAGGGAGCGGGTCAGCGCCAGCAGGCCGCCGGTGCACAGCGCGGTGCGCAGCATGTTGACCGGCACCCAGCTGTCCGCGAACTTGGCCCGTACGGCGGCGAAGTCGTGGATCTGCGAAGGGTCGCCGGCCGCCGCCAGCTCGTTGTTGAGCGGGATGTTGACGCCCATGGTGACGATCAGCGCCACCACGTAGAGCACGGTCGCGACGGCCGCCCACAGCGCCGCCTGCCGCCGGCCGGCCTTGTTCAGCAGCCAGGCCGCCAGGCCGGTCGCCGCGAAGGCGCCGACGAAGACCAGGCCGAACAGCCCGTTCTCGATCGACTTGTTGATGTGCTGCATCGCCGTCACGTAGGTGCGGTCGTCCCCGGCCGCGAGGCCCGGCATCACCGACACGTCGAAGGCGAAGAACAGCCCCGCCATCAGGCCCATCGCGACGGTGGCACCCGTCAGCAGCGGACCGGCCGCCTTGCTCTGCCCGACAGCCCGCACCGAACTCCCCACCCCCGCACCCCCGATGGCCGACGACGCCGTGTACGACAGCGGGACGGCGGTCTGATCCGAACGCATCTCAGGACCCTCTCAGTCTTCCGGCTCCGCGGGTACGGCGCCGGCGAACGTGGAACACTCGACACCGCCCACCGTGCGGGGAGCCGCGCAAGGGAACCGCGACAACCGGAACCCCGGCTCCCGGCAGGGCACTTGCGTCGGCTTGCGAGGCGGGGCCGGCCCGCCCGCCGGAGCGGGCCGGGCGGGCGGGCCGGGGCAGCCGAGGGGCCGGGCCCGGTTCAGAGCACGGCGTCCAGCCCGCGCCGGTACCGCCGGTCCAGGACGGTCCGCCCGAGCAGCCGCACCGGGGCCGGGATGGTCGCCGAGACCGCGCGGACCGAGGCCGCGTCCGCGCCGTCGAACATCCAGGGCTGGAGGTAGGTCATCACCTGGGTCGGCGCGCTCCCGATGATCCGGCGCTCGACCCGCAGGTACTCGTCCACCGACAGACCGGCCAGCGCCGGGAAGACCACCGGTTCCTCGTGCCGCAGGTGCTCGCGCACCAGACTCTCGAACGCCTCTGCCGCCTCCGGGAGTTCGGCGCGCAGCCCGGAGCCGAGCACCCCGGCGACCCGCCGCATCGAGGCGTCCAGCGCCTCGTGGTCCTCCTCCAGGACCCCGCTGCCGTCGAAGCCCGCCACCCGGCCACGCAGGTACGGCCAGAGGATCTCGTCCTCGCTGTGGTGGTGCCAGTCGATCACCGAGCGCAGCCGCCCGAACCACTCCGCGAGCGCCGCGGAGGAGCCCGTCGCGCCGCGCCGGGCCGCGGCGGTCAGCCGTGCCGCGTCCCGGCGCATCGCGACGTGCATCAGGCCGAAGCCCTTGAGCTGCTCGGGCAGGGCGCGGAGCCCCTGCTCCGTCGACCAGACCGTCGTGCCGTCCGTCATGACCAGACCTCCAGAGTCCGTTCGGATTCTCAGTCAACGCCCGCCCGTGGGCGAACGCCCGCCCGCAGGCGGGTGGTTCGAGCCGCCCGGACGGGTCGGCTCACGCGTTCCACACGCCGGAGGCGGCGGCCTCACGGGCGTAGTCGGCGAAGTCCCGCGGCTCACGGCCCAGCGCACGCCGCACCCCGTCACCCAGCGACGCGTTGCGCCCGTCCAGGATCACCGAGAACAGCTCCGCGAAGTCCTCCGGCAGCCCCGCCTCCACCAGCACCGCCCGGTACGCCTCCTGCGACACCGCCTCGAACCGCACCTCACGCC
>NZ_JBSFWR010000165.1:0-11007 GCF_053594915.1 Kitasatospora sp. NPDC002543
GCCGAGGAGCCGTTCGACCTCGCCCAGCACCTGGTCAGCGTCACCGCCGGGCAGCCGGTCGGCCGCCGCTCCGTCCGTCCGGCCTCGATCAGACCCTGCAGCCAGTCCTGGGCCCGCTGCTCGTCGGCGCCCGGGGTGCGCTCCCGGTACAGCGTCCGGAAGGCCGCCCGCACGCCCGGCGCCATCCTGGCCCCGTCGCCGCACACGTACACCTCGGCACCGGCGCCCAGCAGCTCCCAGACCTCGGCCGCCTCGGCGGCGATCCGGTCCTGCACGAAGCGCCTCCCCCGCTCGGGCCGCTCGCTGAAGGCGGGCCGCAGCGAGACCGCCCCGGCGGCCTCGGCCGCCTCCAGCTCGCCGCGGTGCAGGTAGTCCGCCGCCGCGTCGTCGCAGCCGAAGTACAGCAGGGCCGGGGCGAGCCCGGCCCCCTCGGCGAGCAGCGCCCGGCGGTCGGCGACGGCGCCGCGGAACGGCGCCAGGCCGGTGCCGGCCGCGACCATGACCACCGGGGTGCGGTGGCCGATCCGGAACGCCTCCCGGCAGGGCTGGACCCTGGCGAGCACGGTGTCGCCGACCGCCACCCGGTCCAGGTAGCCGGAGCCGGTGCCGCGGAAGGTGCCCCGGCCCGAGCGCGCCGGTGCGCTGAGCACCGAGACCATCAGCTCGACCCGGCCCGGGTCGCCGGCCGGCGAGGAGGAGATCGAGTAGTGCCGCGGCCGGATCGGCGGCAGCAGCTCCAGCAGCGCCGGCCAGGTGAGCCGCTCCTGCACGGCCGGGTGGTCCTCGATCAGGTCCAGCAGGGTGCGCGGGTCGTCCTCGGGCAGCGCCCGCAGCGCGGCCTGCTCGGGCGGGCAGGGGTTGAGCGCGGCCAGGGCGGCACGCTGTTCGGCACTCGGGCGGTCCTGCAGCTCGACGTGGTGGGTGAGCAGCTCGCGCACCGTCAGCGGGCGGTCGACGGCCGGTCCGGTGCGCCGGTGGGCCACGATGTTCAGCACGGTGTCCGGGTCGGCGCCGAACAGCTTGGCGGCGCGCTCGACCAGCAGCGGGTCGTTGGCCGGGAGCACGGTGAGGTGGTCGGCCGTCCGGTAGCCGGCGCCCTCCGGCAGGGCCAGCCGGACCAGCCGCTTGACCCGGTGGTAGGCGGGGTCGGTCAGGCTGCCGACGGCGGTGACGGTCAGCTCCGCCATGCCGTGCCGGGCGGCCAGCGCGGCCAGCGGGCCGCCGCTCACCTCGGTCACCGAGTAGGCGGCCTCCGGCTCCGGACCGGCCGGGGCGTCGGTGTCCCCGTGGCGGGCCAGCAGGGCCTCGGCCAGCGCCTCGGTGAACTGTCGCACGGTGCCGGACAGGTCGCCGGAGGCGTCGGCCTCGGCGCGGTCCAGCAGCCGGGTGCCGCCGAGCGCGGCGAGCCGGTCGTCGATCAGCGCCGGGACGCGCTGGTAGGTCGCGGCGTAGGTGCGGTCGCCGATGCCGAGCACCGCGTACTCGACGCCCTCGGCGCCGCCGCCGTCCGGGGCCTCCTGGAGCCGGCGGACGAACCGGGCCGCGTCGTCGGTCGGCTGCCCGTTGTACGAGGCCGCGGTGATCACCACCGGGCGGTCGGTGGGCAGCCCGTCGGCGTACGCGTCCAGTGGGGCGGTCTCGGTCGCGCAGCCGAGGTCGGCGGCGGCCTCCGCGAGCTGCCGGGTGAACTCCCGGCAGGCGCCGTAGTTGGAGCCGTGCAGGAGCAGCAGGCCCGTCCCCCGGCGGACCCTCCCGGGGCGGCGTCCGGCGGCCGCCGGGGCGTCGGCGGCGAGCGCACCGGTGGCGGGCGAGGCCGCGCAGGCCTGGCCGGGCGTGCGCCGGGCGAGGCCGAGGGTGAAGCCGTCGGGCTTGATGGTGAGCGTCTGCTTGATGCTCAGCCGGTAGTCGGCGTGGTCGATCAGCCGGTAGCGGTGGACCAGCATGCCGAGCAGCATCACGGCCTCGTGCAGCGCGAACTGCCGCCCGATGCAGGCGCGTTCACCGGTGCCGAAGGGCTTGAAGGCGTGCGGGGAACGGGCCTCCTCGCGGCCGGGGTCGAAGCGGGACGGGTCGAACAGCTCCGGGTTGTCGCCCCACACCGGATCCCGGTGCAGCATCGGCGTGGACACGAAGACGGTCTCCCCGGCGCGCAGCGGGATGCGGCCGCCGATCACGGTGTCCTCGCGCGCCTCCCGGCTGAACGCGGGCGCCGTCGGCCACAGCCGCAGCGCCTCGTTGAGCACCTGGCGGGTGTGGCGCAGCCGTCCGACGTCCTCGTAGGAGGGCCGCGGATCGGCCTCGGCGCCCCAGAGCTCGTCCACCTCCCGCTGCACCTGGCGCAGCACGGCCGGGTTCTTGGCCAGGTAGTACAGCGCGAAGGAGAGCGCGCCCGAGGTGGTCTCGTGACCGGCGATCAGGAAGGTGATCACCTGGTTGCGGATGTTCTCGGCGTCCAGCCGGGTGCCGTCCGAGGGCCGGACCGCGCCGAGCATCAGGCCGAGCAGGTCCTCGGCCGGGCCCTGGACGCCCTCCCCGGAGCGGGCGGCGATCACCTCGTCCACCACGGCGGCCAGGTAGTCGGCGTCGGCCCGGAAGGCCGCGTCGCGCTCGCCGTGGTCCGCCTCCGGGTCGCGGGTGAGCCTGGTCATCGACCAGTCCAGGCAGCGCACCATCGCCTCGACGAAGGGGTGCGGCTCGTCCCGCTCGAAGGAGCCGAAGTCGAAGCCGAAGCCGGCCAGTCCGATGGTGTCCAGGGTCATCCGGGTCATGTCGCCGGGCACGTCCACCGGCAGTCCGGCGGCCTCCCGCCGGTCCCAGGAGTCGACCAGCCGGCGGGCCACCCGCAGCATCACCGGGTGGTACGTGCGCATCGAGCCGAGCGCGAAGGCCGGCATCAGGATGTCGTGCGCCCGGGCCCAGTTGGGCTCGTCGTTGTACGCGGTGAACAGGCCGTCGCCGGTGAACCGGCGGACGTTCTCCAGCGCCATGCTGATCGACTTGGTGAACCGGGTCTCGTCCGCCAGCTCCTCGACCAGCTCCAGGCCGCTGACGACCAGGGTGTCCCGGCCGTGCAGCCGCTGGACGTACGCGGGCCCGTGCGCCCTGGACAGTTCCATGATGCGCAGCATCGGGGCGGCGACCCGCGGCATCGACGAGATGTCCACCAGGGCGACGCCCTTGCTCTCGGACACGGCCGCCCGCCCGTCCTCGGTCGCGCTCTCCACGGTCTCGGTCATCGGTGTGCCCCTCCCACGGCAGGAAACTTTCTGCTTCCACCACTGTGCGCCCACCGCGCTGGAGGTCCGGCCGCGATCACTACATGATTGTGTAGTGGTCGGCGCGGTTGCGGTCCAGCCCACGGACCGTCAGCTCCGGCGCCCGGAAGGAGAACCACCCATGCGAGACACCCACGGCCGCGGCCCCGTACCGGCCGACCGGCCGGACCCCGCGGTGTTCTGGCGCAACCGGGCGCTGCAACTGCTGGACCACATGCCGCTGCCCATCGCGCTGTGCGACTTCGGCGGCCGGATCCTGATCGTCAACCGCGCGATGGCCGCCGAATTCGGGCGGTTGCCGGGCCAGTTGCGCGACCGTAGGATTCTGGAGTTCTTCACCCTGCTGGACAGCGGCACGCTGGAGGCGGTCACCGAGGCCATCCGGCTGCACCGCCGCTCGCAGTACCCGGCCCGGGTCTCCTGGACGCCCGCCGGCGGCCGCGAGCGGTACGGCCGGATGACCGTCGCCCTGGTCGGCGACGTCCCGCAGCGGCCCCCGAGCCTGCTGCTGTCGCTGCACGCGACGGAGCTCCCGGACGAGGCCGAGCGGGCCGAGGCCAGCCCGGTCGAGGCCCGGATCCTGGCCGCGGCGGCCCGCGGCGACACCACCGCGCAGATCGCCCGGGAGATCGGCGTCACCCCGGACGGCGTCAACTACCACCTGGCCCGGCTCTCCCGCCGCTGGCGCGTCCCCAACCGCACCGCCCTGGTCGCCCGGGCCTACGCCACCGGTGTCCTGGCGCCGAACACCTGGCCCCCGCAGCCGGCCCTTCCGGTGTGACCGGTGCGCCGGGGGCGGCGGGGTCAGACGGCGGGCCGCCGGACGGCCTCGATGAAGGCCGTCACCGCGGACGGGTCCGGGAGCGGCCGCCCGTGGACCTCACCGAGCCGCGCGAGGGAGGTGGTCCCGGTGCTCCAGCCGTGCCCGTCGAGCCACTCGTCGGTGCCCGGGCCGAGCCCGCCGCGCCACAGCTCGGTGATGTGGGTCCGGGCCGGGTCGTGGGGGGTGGCGCTCACGTCCCGGCCCTGCTCCAGCAGCAGCCGGCTGCCCGGGGCCGACAGCCCCGCCACCGCCGTGAGCAGGGCCGCCGCCTCCTCCGGGGCGAGGTAGACCAGCAGCCCCTCGGCCAGCCAGACCGAGCGCCGCGCCGGATCGAAGCCGGCCCCGGCCAGCCGCTCGGGCCACCGCCCGTCCAGCAGGTCGGCGGGCAGGGCGGTGCGCCCGGCGCGCGGCACGGCGCCGAGCCCGTCCAGGACCCGCCCCTTGAAGGCGAGCACCGGGTCGAAGTCGAGTTCGAAGACCCGGGTGCCGGCCGGCCAGTCCAGCCGGTACGCCCGGGTGTCCAGGCCCGCCGCCAGCAGCACGACCTGGTCGGCGCCCGCGGCGAGCAGCCGGTCGTCGTAGTGGCGGGTGCGCAGGATGACGTGGGCGGCGAGCGCCCTGGCGAGGTCGCTGGGCGGGCCGGAGGCGGCCGGTTCGAGACCGGCGGCGGTGACGAACGCCGCCGCGTACGGGTCGACGAACAGCGGGTCGGCACGGGAGCTCTCGAAGGCCCGCACCCGGGCGACGGACAGGGCGGTGCGGGAGACCGGGATGAGCGGTTCGGGGGTCGTCATGCCCGGCAATCTACGACGCGTCCCACCGCCCCGATCCACCGGCCCGGACCCCGCCCCGGGCCCACCGGCCCGGACCCACCGCGCCGCGGAATTCCACAAGTCGGTCACAAGCTCTACCGGTTGCTCCCCGCGCCGGGCCGATCCCTGCCATCATCCCGGCTGAACCCGGGAGCCGCCCGGGAGAAGCCGAGGGAGTGCGATGGACGCGCGCATCAGGATCGCCGGCGGCGACGAGCCGCGGGAAACGGCGGAACTCTGGGACTGGCTGCGCCGGGAACGCGAGCTGGCGGGCCTGGTCCGCCCCCTGCCGTCCCCGCCCGCGGACGGGGAGCTGGGCGGGGTCACCGAGGTGCTGGAGATCGCCCTCGGGGCCGGCGGCGCCGGTGCTGCACTGGCCGGATCGCTGTCGGTGTGGCTGCGCACCCGGCGCGCGGACGTCTCGCTCGAAGTGACCACCAAGCGCGGCCGGGTCAAGCTGACCGCCCGCCAGATGAAGCAGGAGGACCTCGTCCCGCTCCTGGCCGAGGTGCTGAGCGACGACGATGAGTGAGCCGCCCGCACCCCCGCCACCCGCGCCTCCGCTCCCCCTCCCCCCGGACTTCGCCGACTCCCGCGCGATCCTGATCGGCACCGGCACCTACCGGAACCCCGAACTGTCCCCGCTGCCCGCCGCCCTCAACAGCCTGGCCGCGCTGAGCCGCCTCCTCACCGACCCGCGGTGGTGCGGCTGGCCCGAGGAGCGGGTCACCGTGATCGAGGACGCGGCCGACATGCCCGCCCTGGTCCAGACCCTGCGGGAGCTCGCCCGCGAGACCCGCGGCGTGCTGCTGCTCTACTACGTCGGCCATGGGCTGATCCGGCCGCTCGGCCAGCTGTGCCTGACGCTCGCCCACACCTCGTCCGAGCACGCCGACGTGACCGGACTGGACTACTCCAAGGTCCGCGAGGCCTTCCTGGGGAGCCCGGCGAAGGTCAAGGCCGTCGTCCTGGACTGCTGCTTCGCCGGCCGGGCCATCGAGGCCATGGCGGGCGGGGCCCCACCGGCCGTGTCCACCAAGATCCTCGGCACCTACATCCTCACCGCCAGCGACCGCGCGGCCCACGTCGTCCCGCTCGCCGAACAGGCCGACCGACCCACCTCGTTCACCGGAACCCTCGTCGACCTGGTCGAGGCCGGACTCCCCGACGGACCGGAGTGGCTCACCCTCGACACCCTCTACCCCTACCTGCGCGAGGAGTTGATCCAGCGCGGGCTGCCCGTCCCCAACCGGCAGGGCACCGACACGGCCGGCCGGTTCGCCTTCGCCCGCAACACCGCCCACCGCCCGGCGCCGGCCCGCGACTCCCGGCTCGCCCGGGCACTGACCGCGGCGCTCGCGGAGTGCACCGGGCCCGGGGACGACGGCACGGCACCCACCGACGCCGGGCCCACCGACATCGCGCCAACCGACATCGCGTCAACCGACGTCGGACGACTGGCGGAGGCCACCGGGCACACCCCGGAGCAGGTCGACGCGTACCTGGCCGGCCGGGTCACCGCCCCGCGCGCCTTCCTGGACGGCTTCGCCGCCTTCCTCACCCGGCAGGGCCGTCCGCCGGCCCCGTCCCGGCTGCGCGAGCTCCACGACCTGCGCACCGCCGAGCTGCGGGACAGCCCCGACCCCGCCGACCAGGTGGTCTACCTCCGGGAGGTCACCGAGCGCCTCCGGCAGGCGATCGACGACCTCACCGCGGAGCGGGACGCGGCCCGCCGGGACCGGGCCGACGAGCGGGAGCGCGCACGGGAGGAGCAGGAACGCGCCCGCGCGAAGGCCGAGCGCCTCACCGAACAGCTCGCGGCCGAGCAGGAGCGCAGCCGCCGGCTCGAGGAGGAGTCCGGGGCGAGGGGCCGCCAACTGCAGGCCGCCGCCGGGCTGAACCGCTCGCTGGAGGCGGACCTGGCGAGGGTCCGGGAGCAGGCCGAACGCATCACCGCGGAGCTGCTCGTCCTGCGGCGGCAGGTCGAGCACCTGCTGGACCCGCCGCACGCGGCGGAACCGGCCGCCCCGGCCGCCACCCCGGTCGGCTCCGTCACCGCCCCGGCCGGCCGGACCACCGCTCGCACGGCCCCGGAGCCCACCAGGACCACCAAGACCACCAGGATGACCGGAACGGCCCCGGCCACCCCGGCGCCCCCGGACCCGAAGACCCCCGGCGCGCCCCGGACCGGGAGCGCCCTGATCCCGGCACCGGCCGTCCGCACACCGCCGCCCCGCAACCCCTCGACGCCGCCCTCGCCCGACCCCGGCCCGCGCCACCCGAGGAAACGCCGCCCCGTCGCCCGCCTGGTGGCCCGCGTCACGGCCCAGGTCCTGCTCGTCCTGGCCGGCCTGGCCACCGTCGCCCTCGGCTTCTCCTGGTTCGTCGACTCCTACCAGGAGTCGGTCGCCTACCTCGGTGCCCCGGCCTGCGCCGCCACCGTCCCCGCCGCCACCACGGACTGCACCCGACACGAGACCGGCCGGGTGACCCACAAGCGGATCGACGCCGGCGGCGACTCCACCAACTACGAACTGACCGTCTCCCGGGAGGCCGCGCCCACCGCCACCTACACCGTCTCCGAGGGCCTCTACAACAGCGTGCAGACCGGCGGGGACACGGACCTGACCCTCTGGAACGGGCGCGTGGTCGAGGTCTCCCACCAGGGCCACCTCTCCCCGGTCGACCACATCTCCTGGCTCAGGACCGTCGAACTCTCCCTCCTGGTCGGCGCGGGAACCGCCCTCCTCCTCGGCGGCCTGCTCCGGAGCCGCCGGGGCGAGTGGTTCGCCCCGGTCGGCAGCTGCGCCGCCCTGGCCTACGTGACCTTCATCGGCAGCATGATCCTGCTCTCGGTCCAGTGGGCCTCCGTCGTCACCATCGCCCTGGCGGTCGTCGGCTGGCTGGCCTTCACCGTCGTCACCGCCGTGGCGTGCTGGGACGACTGAGCCCGAGGCCGACCTCGTCGACCGGCTCGCCGTGGACGCGGCGGCCGGATGGCCGTCGTGGGCTCGTCGGCCGATGTCGGCGAGCCCGATCGGAAGGCGCGCCACCGCGCGCTGACCGGGCCGGCGGCCCGGCGAGCAGCCGGCCCGCCTCCCGGTCTTCGGCGCGGGCCTCTACGGCGCCGACCGGCAGTCAGTCACCAGGTCGCGGGCAGGTGGATCGGGCTGCGGGTGACCGTGCCGCGCCGCCAGCGGATGTCGTCGACGCCGACGGTGAGGCGCAGCGCGGGCAGGCGCCGGGCGAGGTGGTGAAGGGCGAGGTGGAGTTCGGCCCGGGCGAGCCACGTGCCCAGGCAGTAGTGCCGGCCCACGCCGAAGGACAGGGACGGGTTCGGCAGCGGCGCGAACAGGTCGTCGGGGTCGCCGGGGAACGCCTGGGGGTCGCGGTTGGCGGCCACCCGGTCCGCGGTGACGAGTTCCCCGGCCCGGACCGTCACACCGCCGAGGTCGACGTCTTCGGTGGCCACGAGAACGCGGCCGCGTTCCGCCCGATCGCCGATGGGGATCCGGTGGAGCACCTGCTCCGTGAGGAGTGCGGCGGCGTCCTCGTCGGCGCCGAGCCGGGCCCAGGTGTGCCGCTGCTCGGTCAGCAGGTAGAGCAGGGCGTTGCCGATCACGGTCATGGTGGTGTCGTGGCCGCCGACGACCATGGTGGCGATCAGGTTGACGAGCTGGGCGTGGGGAATGCCGCCTTCGAGGTCGGAGGCCTGGACGATGGAGCTGACCACGTCGTCGCCGGGTGTCCGTCGCCGCTTGAGGATCAGCTCGGCGGTGAACGCGTTCAGCTCGTCCCGGGCGTGGTCGCCCGGCTCCGCCGTCGCGTCGACGTCGGCGAAGGCGTGCTGGGCCCAGTGGAGGATCTGCTCGATGGGGACGTCGTCGATGGCGAGGAGCCGGTGGATGACGGCGCAGGGCAAGGGCAGGGCGAAGTCGGCGACGAGGTCGGCCTGCCGGTCCTCGTGCTTGGCCAGCTCGTCGAGCAGGCCGTCGATGACGGAAGCCACCCACGGGCGCAGCCGGGCGATCGCGCGCGGGGTGAAGGCTCGGCCGATGGCGCGCCGCAGGCGCAGGTGCGCGTCGCCGTCCTGCCGGCCGATGGCGTCACGGCTGTCCAGCAGGCTGGGACTGTCCGTGACCGGGGCGGCGTCCGGCGCGTGGAGCGGTGAGCGGCCGAACCGGGCGTCGGTGAGCACCTGGCGCACGTCGTCGTACCGGGTCACGAGCCACACGGGCGTGCCGTCCGGCAGCTCCGTGAACCGAGGCGGTCCGGACGCCTGGAAGGCGATTCGGTGCAGGGGGACGGTGAGGTCGGAGGGCACGATCTCTCCTGTTCTGCCGATGGAACGGCGGCCCAGCGGACGAGCGGGCCCGCCCGGTCCGTGGACCTCATGCTTTCGGGTCGGCGTCACGCATGTGAGTCAACCCCCTGCAGGCATCGCCCGGATGGCGGTATTCGGGTGACTTCCCCGCGCCTCTGGACCCCTGGGTGCTACGGGCCAGTGGCTCGCCTCGGCCTGGCCGGCGGTGAGCCCGCCACCTGGACCCCCTGAAGCCCGTACCGGAAGGTCCGGCGCGGGGCGGCGTTCCTCCCGTACGGGTCGGGGCGCTTCGGGCGAGGCCGGTTCCTCGGGGGCCCGCACGGCGTTCGGCGCTGTCGCGTTGCCACCGGGCGTGGCCGAACGATCACCCCTCGAGCCGGTCGGCACCGGCCTGACCACGCCTGATACCTTTTCACCGCCGTGGTGCACGGGAAACCGGTCGAAGTCCGGTGCGGCCCTCGCCACTGTTGCCGCGGAGTTCCGCGGCCCTCGCCGACCGGCTCCCCCAGCGGTCGGGGCCACTGGGCGGCCCGAAGATCCGCCCGGGAAGGTCGGCCGTGGTGCGTCGATGCGGAAGCCAGGAGACCGGCCACGGCGCGACATGTTCCACGAGGGTTTTGGAGAACACGTGCCCAGCGGTCAGCCGTACCCGTTTCCGTCCATATGCTCCGTTCGTCCCACCCGCCCCGCGCGTCCGGCAGGTCCGGCACGTGTGCGCCGGGCGGTCGCGGCCGTCCTGTTCGTCGGCGCGCTCGGCGGCTGCGCCGGCGCCCCGGCGCCCGTCGCGGCCGGCGGATCGACCGGGAGTGCCGCGCCGGTCAGCGTGGACAACTGCGGGACCACCGTGTCGGTCGGCGCGCCGCCCGCCCGGCTGGTGACGCTCAACCAGGGTGCCACCGAGGTGGCCCTGGCCCTCGGCCTGGAGTCCCGCATGGCCGGTACCGCCTACCTCGACGACGCCGTCCCGGGGAAGTGGAAGACGGCCTACGAGTCCGTCCCGGTGCTCTCCAAGGAGTACCCGACGAAGGAGAAGCTCCTCGCGGCCCGTCCCGACTTCCTGTACGCCTCCTACGCCAGCGCGTTCACCGACAAGGTCGCGGGCTCCCGGGAGGAACTGGTCGGCCAGGGCATCCCGTCGTACGTCTCCCCGTTCGGCTGCTCGGACAGGAGCAAGGCCGCGCCGACGACCTGGCAGGCGGCGTGGGGCGAACTGAACGACGTCGCCAGGGTCTTCGGCGTCACGGACCGGGCCGCCGCGGTCCAGCGGGAACAGGAGGAACAACTGGCCCGGATCAGGGCGACGGCCGCGGGCAAGGGCCTGAAGGTCCTGTGGTACGACTCGGACACCAAGTCGCCGTTCGTCGGCGCCGGCCACGGCGGGCCCCAGCTGGTGCTCGACGCCGTGGGTGCCGCCAACGTCTTCGGGGACCTGCCCGGCGGCTGGCAGAACGTGAGCTGGGAGAAGGTCGTCGCGGCGGACCCGGACGCCATCGTGCTCGCGGACGCCGGCTGGGACACCGCCCAGTCCAAGATCGACTACCTGCGGAACGACCCGGTGCTGAGCGAGCTCGGCGCCGTGCGGCGCGAGGCCTTCGTGGTGGTGCCGTTCTCGGAGTCGACTCCCGGCGTGCTGCTCGCCGACGGTGCCGCCCGGGTGTCCGCGGGCCTGGGCCGACTGCACCAGGGTTCATGACCACCGCGCCCCACCCCGTCGCGCGGCCCGCCGGCCGGGGCCGCCGAGTGGGACGACTGGACGGCACACGACGACACCTA
>NZ_JBSFWR010000166.1:0-10617 GCF_053594915.1 Kitasatospora sp. NPDC002543
CGAATCTGGCACGGCGGTGTCGAATTGGTCTAGACAATGCGAAATCCGCGGGCCGCCGGCGTGCTCCCCCGCGGCCGCGCCGTCCGGGCCCGTCATCGCGTCGTTCGGCATGTCGTTCGTACCCCCCTCGGTCATGGGGGCGATGATACGGCGTCAGCGCCGGGCGTGGTGGGTGTCGCCGTGGTGCTCCCCGGTCTCGCCGTCGGCGAAGCTGACGGCCATGGTGACGCGGTACTCGTGGACGTCGTCCCGGTGCCCGGGCACCCGCGCCCAGGCCAGCGAGTGCACCTCGGCCTCGGGGGCCTGCCGGCACCAGGCGGCGGCCTCCTCCAGGGCCCCGGCGGCCGACCGGCCGGTGCACACCACGGCGGTGTAGGCGGCGACGGCGACGTCCCCACCGGAGCGGCGGGTGCGCGACACCGCCCGGACGGCCGCGGCGGCCTGGGTCAGGTCACGGGCCAGGTCGTCCACCACCCGAGGGGGAGCCGGCAGGACGACCGCTCCCTCGGCGAGGGTCTCCGGCAGGTTCGCGCTCACGGTCTGGACCTCCATCCGCATCATCACGCGGCACAGCATGCCGGGCGGCGTTTCCTGGCATGCCCATTTTCACCAGAACGTCACCCGTCCAGGTCCGAGTCGGGGTCGCGCCCTGGCGTCCCGGCCCGCGCCCTGGTAGGGGGGCCGGGCCGGGGTTCGGACGTTCCGGCAGGTCAGGACGGGCGACCGCGGGCGGCGCCGGGGGGCCCGAAACACCGCGCACGCACCACCCCCGCGCTCCGAACCGCCGGTCCGGCGCCCGGGAGCGCCCGTACCACCACCGTTGGTCCACCGGTCGACTTTCCGTACCGGAACAGGAGTTGCCGCCCGGCGAGGAAGCGGCGGCGGTGGGCGGCGGATGTCCCGGGGCGCCGCGATGTCCGGCTCCACCCCCGCTGAGGTGCCGAGTTAACCCCTCGGAGGGCTCCGGTCCGCCTTCCGGTCACCCTGTCCCTGTCAGATCGTCGTGATACTAATCGTCCCGGTGGTGGGCCCCGTCCTCTGACGGACGGGCACGATGACGACAGCTCAACCGTTCCGGGGAGGTCCGGACGGCAACGGGGAGGGACAGCGGATGACGGTGCGGATCGGCAAGGCCGGGAGCGGGAAGCTCCGGATCGGCAAACGGGTCACGGGCACGGCGGCGGCCTTCGCCGCGCTGGCCGCGCTGACCGGCTCTCAGGTGACGGGCATCGGGCTCGCCCCGGTCGCGGTCGCCGACTCCGGCTCGGCGTACGGCGCCGACGGCCAGGGCGCCGGCCGCTCCCTGCCCGGCGGCTCCCCGACCGACGCCCCCGGCACCTTCGGCACCGGCATACCCGCCGACGGCGGCGGCACCCTCCAGCTCCCCCAGCCGCCCGGCACCCTGCCCGGCCTGCCCTCGGCCGGCCCGTTCGCGGCCACCGGGGCCTCCCTGCCCGCCACCGTGTTCGCCGCCTACCGGCAGGCCGAGGCCTCGCTGGCGCAGCGCTCGCCGGGCTGCCACCTGCCCTGGCAGCTGCTGGCCGCGATCGGCCAGGTCGAGTCCGGCCAGGCCAACGGCGGCCAGGTGGACGCCGCGGGCACGACCCTGACGCCGATCCTCGGCCCGGCCCTGGACGGCAACGGCTTCGCCGCGATAGCCGACACCGACGGCGGCCGCTACGACGGCGACGCCCGCTGGGACCGCGCCGTCGGGCCGATGCAGTTCATCCCGTCCACCTGGGCCTCCTGGGGCGTGGACGCCAACGGCGACGGCAAGGCCGACCCGAACAACGTCTTCGACGCCGCCGAGACCGCCGGCCGCTACCTGTGCGCGGGCGGGCGCGACCTCGCCGACCCGGCGCAGCTCGACCGGGCGGTGCTCAGCTACAACAACTCGGGCGAGTACCTGCGGACGGTGCGCAACTGGATGGCGCACTTCGGCAGCGGCACGGTGTCCACCGTGCCGAACCGCCCGGGGCCCCTGGTCCCGCCCGGCACCCTGCCCACGCCGTACCTCCCGGGCCTCCCGACCGGCGGCACCGGCACCGGCACCGGCGGAACGCCCGGCACGGAGCCCCAGCAGCCGGCCACCCCGACTCCGGAGCAGTCGCCGAGCGCCCAGCCGACGCCCACCCCGGGCGCCACCACCGCGCCCACGCCCGAGGGTTCGACCTCGCCGTCGGCGACGCCGACGACCACCCCGAGCGGCAGCCCCTCCCCGACGGCGACGCCGACCGGCACCCCCAGCGGCACCCCGACGGCGACGCCCACGGGCACCCCGACCGGCACGCCCACCACCTGCCCGGACCCGACGGCGACCCCGACCGGCACGCCCACGCCGACGGGCTCCCCGTCGCCGACGGCCACGCCCACCGGCACCCCTACGGCGACGCCGCTCCCCGGCTGCCCCACCCCCACCCCGACCGACACCCCGAGCACGGCGCCCAGCACCACTCCCGGCACCACCCCCAGCGCCGGGTTCTCGCCGACGGCGACGCCGACGAAGTAGGCAGGACGAGGCGGACAGCACAGGGGCGCGGTTCCTTCCGGGAACCGCGCCCCTGTCGTCGGGCCGTTCAGGACGTCACGGAGTCGACCACCCGGAAGCGCTGGGCGACGACCGACGTCCCGCCGTCGATGACCGGGGTGCGCCCCAGGAACTCGGCCACGCCGTCGCCGCCGAAGAACTCCTCGTGCTCCGTCCGCCACTCGGCCGCGTCGGCGTAGCCCCGCCCCTCGGCGATCGCGAATGCGTCGTCGATCTCCGCCATCGGGAGCACCCGCACCTCGACGAGTTCGATCGTCACGGCCGGAACGCCCTCGGAGTCCAGCACCGCGAACCGCTGACCGGCCGTCGGCACCTCCCTCCCGGCGTGCCGGTAGATCTCCAGGAGGCCGGTGAACGCGGTCTTCTCGCCGCTGCGGATCGCGGCCAGGCCGCGGTCCCGTTCCGGTCCGGGGAAGGCGAGTTCGAGAGTCGGAAGGTCGTCGTGTCCCATGGGGTGAGCGTACGAACCGCGGCTCGCGCCGCTCAACGGGTTCAGCCCTCGGCAGAACGAGGCGCCGCCGCACCGGCCCGCCGTTCCCCCGTCGTTCCGCCCCGGCCACCCGCCGTTCCACCCGGGCCGTCGGCGTCCACCGCGCCCGGGCCGTCGGTGCCCCGGCCCGGACCGCCCGCTACCGCGGCTGGGCCGCGCGGTGCTCGCGCCAGCGCCCCAGCATCCCGTGCAGCTCGTCGATCATGAACTCGAAGAAGGCTGCGCTCTCCGCCAGCCGCTCCCCCGCCACGGTGCCGGCGCCGACGGTGGCCTCGCCCTCCCGCAGCACCCGGATCCAGCGCAGCATGATCTCGTCGCGCCGGGTCAGCGACTCGAACCAGACGTCGTTGAGCACCCGGTAGCGGTCCCGCCGGGAGCCGGGCTCGCGCTCCCGGGCGACCAGGCCGATCTGGGTCAGGTAGCGCATCGCTCCGGAGACGGCGGCCGGGCTGATCCGCAGCCGTTCGGAGAGCTCGGCGGAGGTGAGCACCCCGCTCTCCTCGGCCATCAGACAGGAGAAGATCCGGGACGGCATCCTGCCCATGCCCGCGACCACCAGCTCCGCCGCGAAGCGCTCGACGAAGTCCGCCACCGCCTGGTCGCCGGGCCCCTCGTCCGCCTTCTCCGCCGGCTTCTCCGGACCGTCCGTCCCCTGCACCACCCTGCGCCCCTTTCCGGTGATCACTCGCCCCCGGTCGAAACTTTAACGCCTTCCCAATCTTCACGTTTTTCTGAACCTACGATAGCTTCAGAAATATGACCAAGGCCATCACCCTGTCCGGCCTGCGCAAGACCTTCGGCCGGACCACCGCGCTGGACGGCCTCGACCTGACCGTCGAGACCGGCGAGGTCCACGGCTTCCTCGGGCCCAACGGATCCGGGAAGTCCACGACCATCCGCGTCCTGCTCGGCCTGCTGCGCGCCGACGGCGGCAGCGCCCTGATGCTCGGCAAGGACCCGTGGCGGGACGCCGTCGAGCTGCACCGCCGCCTCGCCTACGTGCCCGGCGACGTCGAACTCTGGCCCAACCTCACCGGCGGGGAGGCCATCGACCTGCTCTCCCGGCTGCGCGGCCGGCTCGACCCCCGCCGACGCGACGAGCTGATCGAGCGCTTCGACCTCGACCCGACCAAGCAGGGCCGCAGCTACTCCAAGGGCAATCGGCAGAAGGTCGCCATCGTGGCCGCGCTCGCCTCCGACGCCGAACTGCTGCTGCTCGACGAGCCGACCTCCGGCCTCGACCCGCTGATGGAGGTGGTCTTCCAGGACGTCGTGCGCCGCGCCACGGAAGAGGGCCGCACCGTCCTGCTCTCCAGCCACATCCTGGACGAGGTGGAGAAGCTCGGAGACCGGGTCAGCATCATCCGGCACGGCCGGGTCGTGCAGAGCGGCACCCTCGGCGAACTGCGCCACCTCACCCGCACCACCGTCGAAGCCCGGACCCTCCGCCCGGTCGCCGGGCTGGACGCGCTCCCCGGCGTCCACGACCTGCGGACCGACGGCGACCGGGTCCGGTTCGCCGTGGACGGCCGCCGGCTCGACGCCGCCGTCCGGCTCCTGAGCGCGGCCGGGCTGCGCGG
Organism: Kitasatospora sp. NPDC002543; assembly: GCF_053594915.1. Taxonomy (NCBI): domain Bacteria; kingdom Bacillati; phylum Actinomycetota; class Actinomycetes; order Kitasatosporales; family Streptomycetaceae; genus Kitasatospora; species Kitasatospora sp. NPDC002543. The sequence continues at coordinate 4,619 of NZ_JBSFWR010000166.1, forward strand.
CCTGATCAGCCACCCGCCCACCCTGGAGGAGCTCATGCTGCGCCACTACGGCGACGAACTGGCCGCCAACGGGCACGGCGTCGCCCCCGACACCCCCGACGCACCCGGCGCGGCCACCGAAGCGAACGGCGTCACCGCCGACGGGCAGCGCGGCGAGGACGGAGGCCGGTGATGACCACCACCGCCGCCGGGCCTGCCGCCGACCGCTCCGCCGCACCCCGCCGCCCACGGGCCGGCACCACCCTGGCCGGCACCGCCGCGCTGCTGCGCTTCGCCCTGCGCCGCGACCGCATCCGGCTGTCCGCCTGGGTGCTCGGCCTCTGGCTGGTCACGCTCGCCACCGCCGACAGCGTCCGCACCGTCTACCCGACGGCCGCCGACCGCGCCGCCATCGCGCACGGCTCGGACAATCCGGCGCTGCTCGCCATGAGCGGTCCGGCCCACTACCTGGCCGACTACACCTGGGGCGCCATGCTCGGCCACCGGATGCTCGGCCTGCTGGCCGTCCTGGCCGGCCTGCTCAGCGTCCTGACCGTCGTCCGGCACTCCCGGGCCGAGGAGGAGAGCGGGCGGGCCGAACTCGTCCGCTCCGCCGCCGTCGGGCGGCACGCCCCGCTCGCCGCCGCCCTGGCCACCGCCGCCGTCGCCGACCTCGCGCTCGGCCTGCTGCTCGCGGCCGGCCTGCCCGCGCTCGGCGTCCCCGGGATCACCGCCTCCGGAGCGGCGCTGTTCGGCGCCGCGACCGCGCTCTCCGGGCTGCTGTTCGCCGCGGTGGCCGCCGTCACCGTGCAACTCGGCGCGCACGCGCGGACCGCCTCCGGATCGGCCCTCGCCGTGCTCGGCGCCGCCTACGCGCTGCGCGCCGCCGGGGACGCCGGCTCGGGCACCCTCTCCTGGGCCTCCCCGATCGGCTGGCTGCAGCGCGGCTACCCCTTCGTGGACGACCGCTGGTGGCCACTGCTCCCCGCTGTCGCCCTGACGGTCGCGACCGGCGCCGCCGGGTTCGCGCTCAGCAGCCGCCGGGACCACGGCGCCGGGCTGCGCGCCGCCCGTCCCGGCCCGGCCACCGGCAGTCCGGCCCTGGGCACCCCGCTCGGCCTCGCGCTGCGCCTGCACCGCGGCCTGTTCGGCGGCTTCGCGGTCGCGCTGCTGCTGGTCGGCGCGATGTACGGCTCGCTGCTCGGCAGCGCCGACTCCCTGCTGGGCGGCGTCGACCGGATCCGGGAGACGCTGGACCGGCTCGGCGGGCACACCCTCGCCGACTCCTACGCCGCGCTGACCCTGCCGGTCGTCGCGGTGATCGGCGGCGTCTACTCCGTGCTGGCCACGCTGCGCCCGCGCGCCGAGGAGAGCGCGGGACGGGCGGTGCCGGTGCTGGCCACCGGCGTGTCGCGGACCGCCTGGCTGGGCGGGCACCTGGCGGCGGCCCTGCTGGGCTCCACCGCCGTGCTGCTCGCGGCGGGCGTGGGCTTCGGCCTGGCCGGGGCGCTGTCCAGCGGTGACGGGGGCGCGTTCCTGCGGCTGACCGGCGCGGCGCTGGCCTTCGCGCCCGCCCAGTGGGTGACGGTGGGTTTCGCCGCCGCGGTGTACGGCTGGCTGCCCCGGGCCGTTCCGCTGGCCTGGCTGGTGCCCGCGTACGCCTTCGTGATCGGCTACCTGGGCCCGCTGCTCGACCTGCCCGGCGGCCTGGAACGGCTCTCCCCGTACGGCCGGGTGCCCCGGCTCCCGGCGGCCGCGATGGACTGGACGCCGCTGGTGGTGCTCACCCTGGTCGCGGCCGCCCTGATCGCCCTGGCGCTGGCCGGCTTCCGGCGCCGCGACATCGATTGACGCCGGGCTCCGAGCGCCGGGCGCCGGGCGTTCGGAGCCGGACGCCCGGAGAGCCGGGGCCGCTGCCCCGCGGGGCGGGGGCTCAGAGGTGCTTGACGAGCTCCGGCATCAGGTCCTGGAAGGTCCGCCCGCTGGCCGGCTGGCCGATCGCGGTCATCTGCCAACCGGTCGCCGTGCGCTGCACCTTGGCCATGATCTGGGCGGTGTACGGGCCGCCGCCGGTGAGCGTGTAGCGCGCCAGCTCGACACCGGTGGTCTCGTCCACGAGCCGGCAGAAGGCCGCCTCGACCTCCTGGAAGGTCTGCCCGGTGAAGGAGTTGACGGTGAAGACGATCTGGTCGACCTCGGCCGCGACGGTGGTCAGGTTGACCGTGATCGACTCGTCGTCGGTCGCGTCGCCCGCGCCGCCGACCAGGTTGTCCCCGCTGTGCCGGACCGAGCCGTCGTTGCTGTTGAGGTGCTGGAAGAACACCACGTCCACCGGCCGCCCCTGGGCGAACAGCACCGCCGAGGCGTCCAGGTCGATCTCCCGGCCGGCGGCGAGCAGCTTGGCGAAGAAGCCCTTGCGCTCGGCCGCCTTCCAGCCGAGGCCCATCCGGACCAGGCTCAGTTGCCCGCCGCCCGGCTTCTCCAGGCTGATCTTCTGCCCCTTGGCCAGCGAAACGCTCATCGCGTCCTCCTCGTTCTGCCACCGCCCGTGCCGCGAATCTACAGCACTGTAGAGAATTTATGATCATCGACGGTGCCCTCCGAGCACCTCTACCCCGTACTCCCCCGGACCTCACCCCCGACAACGGTCCGCACACTGAGGGAACCGGCGGTCCGACGTCTGGCGTAGCCGTTGACCGTGAGCGGACGACCGGGGCGGCACACGGTCTAGGGTCGGCCCCGGGACGGCACCCGGCGGCAACGGCGCGCCGTCCGCGCACCGATCGCGGTGCCCACCACCCGCGGCACCCACCACCCGCGGTGCTCACCATCCGCAGTGCTCACGACCGTTCCCGGGCCGGGCCGACCGGCACCGGCCCGCTCTCGCTGGGGGGACCACCATGCCCGAGCAGCACGAAGGAACCGAACAGCACACCGCACCGGAACGCCCCGGAGGATCCCGGCTCGGCCGGCGCAGACTGCTCCGGGCCGGCCTCGGCGCGGGCGGCGCGCTGGCCGCCGCCCGGCTGCTGCCAGGCGGCGCCGCCTGGGCCGCCGGACAACCCGACACCGACCACGGCACCGCGCAGTACGACGGTCTCTGGCCGGAGAGGCGGCTCGCCGGCCCCGGCACCGGGACCGGCGGCGCCGCGCAGGTCTGGCCGGACTGGGCCCGCTACGCCCGCATCGCCGACGGCACCTTCAACGAGCCCGCCGACATGCAGAGCTACGTGGACGCCCTCAAGGCGCAGGAGGTCAGCGTCATCGAGCTGGACACCCTGCTCTCCGACTGGCTCACCGACGCCCAGTTCGCCGCCCACATGGCCGAGGTGAAGCAGTTCACCGGCCTGGCGCACGCCGCCGGCCTCAAGGTCGTCATGTACTACCCGTCCCTGGAGCTGATCTCCCCCGGCGGCGAGAAGGGCCGGTCCTTCTACAAGAACGACCAGGGCAAGAACTGGGTCCAGCGCGACCTCGCCGGCAAGCCCAACGTGTTCTACGGCAGCGTCGTGGTCTGGGTCGACCCGGGCGACGAAAGCGTCTGGCTCAGCCCCAACTCGCCCTGGCGGGACTACTACCTCAACCGGATCAAGGGCGTCGCCGCGACCGGCGTGGACGGCATCTGGCCGGACGTCCCGATCTACTTCGACGGCGTGCTCTCCTGGTGCGACGCCTCCACCTGGGGCACCGCCGCGTTCAAGGCCGACACCGGCCTCGACCTGCCCAAGGCCGCGAACTTCGCCGACCCGGTCTTCCGCCGCTACGTCGAGTGGCGCCACCGCAACCTGCTCAAGTTCCAGCTGGACATCGCCGACGCGGGCCGCTCGGTCAACCCCGACCTCGTCACCTTCGTCGAGACCGTGTCGATGGACTACCGCTACGCCACCTCGATCGGTCTGGACGGCGGCTACCTGCGCCAGGCCCCCGGCGCCGTCAGCCAGGTCTGGGAGGTGGACATCCTCGGCAACTACGACGGCATGCGGCACGCCACCGCCTCCGACTGGGTCTGCCTGATCTCGATGTACAAGTACGCCCGCGCGGCCAGCGGCACCAAGCCGGCCTGGGCGTTCTCCTACGGCTGGCAGGCCGACGACGCCTCGCTGGTGATGTCCCAGCTGATCGCGGCCGGCTGCAACCCGTACGAGGTGAAGACCCCGTTCAAGAACGACACCGTGGACGGCCCGATGCGCACCCGGATGTACCGCTTCGTGCGCGTCAACCAGGCGAAGCTCTACGACCCGGCCTCGATCGCCCAGGTCGGCGTCTACCACTCGGCGCCGTCCCGGGACTACGTGTCCCCGGGCGAGGGCAACGGGATGTACGTCAACGCCAAGGCCCCGGCCGGGATCACCGACTGGTGGGGCGGCGACGACCCCCAGATGAGCTGCGCCTCGCTCCCCTGGCTCGGCGAGTTCCGGGGCACCGTCAAGGCCCTGGTCTACGCCCACGTCCCGTTCGACACGGTGCCCAGCCCCGGCCTGACCGCCGACGACCTGGCCCGCTTCAAGGTCCTGCTGCTGCCCAACCTCCAGGCGGTCTCGGACACCGAGGCGGCGCTGCTGCGCGGCTTCGTCTCGGCCGGCGGGACGATCGTGATCACCGGCCCTGCACCCACCGCGCTGGACGAACTGGGCGGCCAGCGCGCCGAGTTCGCGCTCTCCGACGTGCTCGGCCTGCGCAGGGCGGACCCGCTGCCCGCCACCAGGCAGAACTCCTACGGCAGCGGCAGCTGCTGGTACGTCAAGGCGCTGCCCGGGCTGAGCTACCTGACCAAGACCGACCAGGCCTCGGCCGACCAACTGCTCACCGCCGTCCGGCAGTCCGCCCCGCCGGCGGTCACCCTGGCCGGGGACCGCCGGATCTTCCTGGACGCCCGGCGGCTCGGCGCCGACACCGTCGTCCACCTGGTGAACTTCACCAACTTCGCCGACACCCCGGCGGCGTTCCGCAGCGCGCCCGCCAACTGCACGCTCTCCTACGCCCTTCCGGCCGGGGCGAGCGTCACCGCCGTCACCGTGGCGAGCCCGGACGGCACCGACCCGGCACCCAAGGCCGTCCCGTACACCGTCACCGCCGGGACGGTCAGCGTGCCGCTGACCGTCGCCCAGTACTCGGTGGTGACGATCACCGCAGGTTAGTCGGCACCGGGATCCGCCAGAGGGCGGCGGGGTGGGCCTCGCCGCCCGGGGCGGACTCGAAGGCGATCCACTGCCCGTCCGGGGACCAGCTCGGCGCGCCGTCGTAGGCGGTGTCGTCCCTGGTCACCCGGACGGGAGTGCCGCCGGCCGCGTCCACCACGAAGACCTGGGCGTTCGGCAGGTCCCCCAGGTTGGAGGAGAAGACCAGGTACCGGCCGTCCGGGGACCAGCTCGGATCGGTGTGCTCGCCCGGCACGCCGGTGACCTGCCGCAGTCCGCCGCCGTCCGGGTCCACCGTCCACAGCGACCAGTCCTCGCGGCCCACGCCGCGCCGCTGGAAGACGATCCGGTCACCCTTCGGGGACCAGTTCGGCTGCCGGTTGTCGGTGCCGGTGCCCCGGCCGTCCACCAGCGGGACGGGCGCGCCGCCGCCGCGGCGAACCTTCCAGAGCGAGTCCTGCTCGGCCGCGTCACCCCGCGCGGCGGCGGTGTGCTCCGGCTCCCAGCTCTGCTGGAAGACGATCCACTCGCCGTCCGGGGAGAAGCTCGGCTCGCTGTAGCCGCCGGCGTCGCCGTGGCTGGTCACCCGCTCCGGGGCACCGCCCGGCCTCATCAGCCAGACCTCGTCGTGCCCGGACTCCCGGTCGGTGGCGAAGACGAAGGCGTCGGCGGCGGCGTTCCAGCTGGTGCCGGGGAGGTTGACGGCCGCCCGGTCGGGGTCCTTCAGCACCGTGCGCGGCGCACCGCCGTCCAGCGGCAGGACGGCGAGGGCGGCCTCGCCCCGGTTCCGAGCAGGGTGAACGCGAGCACGGCGACGAACAGGAAGGCGGTCGGGATCAGGAAGTAGGTCGGGTCGGTCTCGTAGTGCACGATGCTCTCGGC
>NZ_JBSFWR010000167.1:0-10578 GCF_053594915.1 Kitasatospora sp. NPDC002543
AAGCGCTCGGCCTGGGCCCGCATGTTGTCCATCAGCTCGGGGCCCATGATGCCGTCCCGGAAGCCCGGGAAGTTCTCGACCTCGGTGGTGTTCATGAGCGCCCCACCGGCGGTGACGGCCCCCTCGAAGACCAGGGGCTTGAGGGAGGCACGGGCCGTGTAGAGCGCGGCCGTGTACCCGGCCGGGCCGGAACCGATGATGATCACGTTACGGACGTCGCTCATGCGGTCAGCCCTCCAGCTGCTTGGCGTCGATCTCGGCGATCAGGTTCTCGATCAGGGTCTTGATCTCGTCGCGGATCGGGCGGACGGCCTCGACACCCTGGCCGGCCGGGTCGTCCAGCTTCCAGTCGAGGTACTTCTTGCCGGGGAAGTACGGGCAGGCGTCGCCGCAGCCCATCGTGATCACGTAGTCCGACGCCTGGACGGCCTCGGTCGTGAGGATCTTCGGCTTCTGGTCCGAGATGTCGATGCCCAGCTCGGCCATGGCGGCGACGGCGGACGGGTTGACCTGGTCACCCGGCATGGAGCCGGCGGAGCGGACCTCGACGCGGTCGCCCGCGAGGTGGGCCAGGAATCCGGCGGCCATCTGGGAGCGGCCGGCGTTGTGGACGCAGACGAACAGCACGGAGGCTACGGGGGAGGTGGTCATCTCGCTCTTCCTCGAAGACGGGGGTGCCGTACGACACGACCGGGCGGGGACGGTCGCGCCAGCGGCACGGCCTTGCGGCAGTTGCGGTGTCCGCAGACCGATTGCGCTGCTGGACTCGGCGGTCGGCTCGGAACGGCTGCCGACACCGACAAACGTATCACTATATGGTGATGTCAGTCGACAGTGATGTGAATGGCGAGAGCAGCGCCCTCGCCCGAAGCCCCGGATGGCCTCGGGTTCCCCCATCCACCCGCACACGCACCGGCCACCCGGACTCAGCGGTGCCGGGCGAGCTTGACGGCGGAGACGAGCAGGATCACCCCCAACGCGGGGATGAGGACCAGGTCGGGGAACACCCCCAGGAGCAGGCCGCCCAGCACGGCGCCGGCGACGGAGCCCGCGGCCATCACGGCGGTGAAGCGCAGATTGGCGCCGAGGACGGCGAAGCTGCCGTCGCGGCTGTATCGGGCGAAGGCCACCAGCATGGTCGGCAGCGACACCAGCAGGGACAGGCTCCCGGCGGTCTTGATGTCGAGCGCGAACAGCAGCACGATCGTCGGGATCAGCAGCTCGCCGCCGGCCACCCCCATGATCGCCGCGACCGCCCCGATGCCGAACCCGGCCACGACCCCGCCGGGCACCCGGGCCCACGGCGGAAGGTCGAGCGCGCCCAGGGTGGTGGCGTGCGTGACCAGCAGGGCGGCGGCCATGAGCACCATCAGCACAGCCAGCACCCTGTAGAGGGTGGCGCTGCGCATCCGTACAGCCCAGCCTGCCCCGGCCCAGGCGCCCAGCAGGCTCCCGGCGAGCAGGTTGACCGCGACCGGCCAGTGCGCGGCCAGCTGCGAGGCCGGCACTGCGGCGAGCCGGGCGGGCAGGGCGGTCAGCACGACGACCAGGCTCATCGCCTTGTTCAGGATGACCGCCGAGAGCGCGGCAAACCCGAACAGGCCGATCAGCAGCGGCAGGCGGAACTCCGCGCCACCCAGGCCGATCATCCCGCCCAGCACGCCGATGGCGGTGCCAGCCCCGAAGACCAGGGGCATCGAGCGCGTCGAACGCTGTGGCGCGAGGTCCGTGTCGATGGTCACGACAGGCATCCTCACGGATCGAGGCCACCACCCGCCATGGCGAGTCCTCCGAGAACAGGTCGGCACCGAAGCAGGAGACCACCAGGCAGTGGGCCGCCCAGGCCGCCCGGGCGCGTGTTCACCCAGCAGGCGGGGCGACGGGTAGGACGGTGCCGTCGACGTCACACACGGCGGCCAGGGTGTTGTAGACGGTGCCGAACCGGCGCAGGTTCTGGTGGAGCAGGTCGATCCGGCGCTGGGGCTCGTCGGTGACCAGCCTCAGCTCATAGGTGACGGCAGTGAAGCGGGGCGGGGCGTCCTGGCGGCGGAGCTGCACGTCGACCTCGGCGCGCTGATAACGGAAGGGCAGCAGCCTGCTGGAGCGTTCGACGTTCTTGAGCAGGCAGGCAGCGAACGCGGCGGCAGGCAGGTCGGCTGGGCCCGGTGCACCGCTCGGGGCACTCCCCCAGGAACCGTCGACGAGGATGGTCTGCGTGGCAGCCCGAACCCGGGCATCGCCTCCGGGACCGGTGTGGCCTTGGACCTGGTAGACGGTCGGCGGGGTCGCACTTTCCTCCATCGCAGGCACTCCGTTCAACAGATCGGGAGCGTGTGCCACAGGCCGCCGGTCGGCAACCGGGACCGCACGCTCCAAGGCCCGTGGCAGGCACCCCAGGCGCCATGACCCGCCTCGACGGCACCGTCTTAGGATTCGGGACATGGACAGGATCACGCTGCCACACGGAGAGCCCATACCGATGACGACTCGGCGAACCCGCTGGCAGGAAGCGGGAAGCAGCGGAGGCTTCGGCCAGCGGTTCGCCGAGCTGATCGCCGCCGGCGAGGATGTCGACGGCGAGGCCAGGCTCGCCGACACGCTCGTGCCGCGCGGCGCCCGGGTACTCGACGCCGGCGCCGGCATGGGCCGGGTGGCCGCCGCGCTCCGGCGGCGGGGGCACGACGTGGTCGCGATCGAACCCGACGAGGCACTGGTCCGGCAGGCCCGGGAGACCTACCCCGGACTGCCGATCGAGGAACGCGACATCCTAGACCTCAGCCCCGACGACGGCCCGTTCGACCTGGTCGTCTGCGTGGGCAACGTCATGGTCTTCCTGGCCGAGGGCACCGAGCGCACGGCGCTGGGCGCGATGCGCGGCGTACTCGGTGAGAACGGCCGGATCCTCGTCGGATTCCACCTCCAGGACCCGCCGCCGCACGCCCGCACCTACACGGCGGCGGAGTTCGAGGCGGACCTGACCGCCGCCGGACTGCGCGTCGACCTGCGGGCAGGCACCTACCAGCTGCACCCCGCGAACGACACCTACGGCGTTTGGATCCTGAGCCGCGCTCAGGACTGACCCCAACCCGGGCCGGCACTCGATGGACCGACACCCTGCCGCCGAAGCGGCGCGGCCCAGGGAGTCTCCGGAGTGCCGGCCTCGAAAGCCGGTCCGCCACAGGTGACACCCCCCTTGAGGGGGCGCGCACGGTCGGCTTTCGGGCGGCAGCAGCAGCATCGGCGCAGCATCCAGGGCTGCAGCAGGCACTCAAGAGCCTCGACCGACACCCCGCCCCCTTCTGCGGCGGAGGCCGGCCTGCCCTGCCGCCCACACGACGGCGCCATCGTCGACACCCACCCGCACCGGCCGGTTCATCAAGGCACCCCGGCCCGCCGCACTCCCCCGTGTCCAGCCCCGGGCTACTGCGGCAGCCGGCCACGCGCCGAATGCGCAAGATGCCCAGCCCCAACCCCCAGCGGCGCCACCCCCTTGCAGCTGCGGCACCTACGGGCGGTTCGACCCGTGAACTCGACAGCGGGCTTGGAAGTGCCGCCAACATCGACTAACGTATCACTACATGGTGATGTCAGTAGAGAGTGATACAAATAGCCCGGTGGACGTGCTGAAAGCCGTGGCCGACCCGCTGAGGATGCGGATCCTCACCCTGCTCGCCCGCGAGGCCCTCTGCACCAGCCACCTGGTCGAGGAGACCGGCGCCCGGCAGACCAACCTGTCCAACCACCTCAAGATCCTCCGCGAGGCCGGACTGGTCGACACCGAGCCCTGCGGCCGCTTCACCTACTACAAGCTCCGTCCCGACGCCCTGGACAGCCTCGCCGGCTTCCTCGGCGACCTCGCCGCCACCGCCCGCGCCACCGCGTGCGCCGACACGAAAAGGGCCTGCCCGTGACCCCCACGAAGACCACCGCTCCCCCGGACCACCCCGAGGCCGGACTGGTCGGCAAGCTCTCCTTCCTGGACCGCTTCCTCGCGGTGTGGATCCTGCTCGCCATGGGCCTCGGACTCGGCCTCGGCCGCCTGATCCCCGGCCTGAACGACGCCCTCGCCAAGGTCGAGGTCGGCGGCGTCTCGCTGCCCATCGGCCTCGGCCTGCTGGTCATGATGTACCCCGTGCTTGCCAAGGTCCGCTACGACCGCCTGCACACCGTCACCGGCGACCGCAAGCTCATGGCCTCCTCCCTGGTGATCAACTGGGTGCTCGGCCCCGCCGTCATGTTCGCCCTGGCCTGGCTCCTCCTGCCGGACCTCCCCGAGTACCGCACCGGCCTGATCATCGTGGGCCTGGCCCGCTGCATCGCCATGGTCATCATCTGGAACGACCTCGCCTGCGGCGACCGCGAGGCCGCCGCCGTCCTGGTGGCGCTCAACTCGGTGTTCCAGGTCGTCATGTTCGGCGTGCTCGGCTGGTTCTACCTCGACGTCCTGCCCGGCTGGCTCGGCCTCGAACAGGACGGACTGCACTTCTCCGTCGCCAAGATCGTCGTCAACGTCCTGGTCTTCCTCGGCATCCCGCTGCTGGCCGGCTTCCTCACCCGCCGTCTCGGCGAGAAGAAGCTCGGCCGCGAGACCTACGAGCAGAAGTTCCTGCCGAAGATCGGCCCCTGGGCCCTGTACGGGCTGCTGTTCACGATCGTGATCCTCTTCGCCCTCCAGGGGAAGACCATCACCTCGCAGCCGCTAGACGTCGCCCGCATCGCCCTCCCGCTGCTCGCCTACTTCGCGATCATGTGGTTCGGCACCTTCGCACTCGGCAAGGCCCTCGGCCTCGCCTACGACCGCACCGCCACCCTGGCCTTCACCGCCGCCGGCAACAACTTCGAACTCGCCATCGCCGTGGCCATCGCCACCTTCGGCGTCACCTCCGGCCAGGCACTGTCCGGAGTCGTCGGCCCCCTCATCGAGGTGCCCGTCCTCATCGCCCTCGTCTACGTCTCCCTGGCCTGGCGCAAGCGCTTCGCCCCCGCCGCCGTCAGCACCGCGGCAAAGGAGTCCTGAGCCCCATGCACTGTCTCGACTGCGACACCGAGGGGACGACCAGCCCGGCCGTCGGAGTCTGTCGCGGCTGCGGCGCCGGCGTCTGCGCCGACCACGCCCGCACCGAGGCCGCGACGCTGCGGAGCGGGCCGGTCCTCGGTCCGGCCGACAAGACAGTGGTCCGTCAGATCCTGTGCCCGTCCTGCTCGGCATCCGTGCACTCCGGCGCGGGGATCCCTTCGTGACGGCGACGACCGACGTGGTGGTGGTCGGCGGCGGCCAGGCCGGGCTCGCCGCCGGCTACTACCTGCGGCGCGCCGGATTCGACTTCGCGATCCTGGACGCCGCCGAGGCGCCGGGCGGCGCGTGGCAGCACTACTGGGAGAGCCTTCGCCTGTTCTCCCCGGCCGCGTACTCGTCGCTGCCCGGCCGCCCGATGCCGGGCCAGGCCGGAACGGAGTGGCCGGACGCCGAGCACGTCACCGAGTACCTGGCGGAGTACGAGAAGCGGTACGAACTCCCCGTCCACCGCCCGGTATCCGTCACCTCGGTGGCGGAGACCGGCGACGGAAGCCTGCTCGTCCGCACCGGCGACGGCACCTGGCGCACCCGCGCGCTGATCAGCGCCACCGGATCCTGGACCCGCCCCTTCGTCCCCGCCATCCCGGGACGCGAGGTGTTCACCGGCCGCCAGCTCCACACCACCGGCTACCACCGGGCCTCCGACTTCAGCGGCCAGCGCGTCGTCGTGGTCGGCGGCGGCAACTCCGGCGCGCAGATCGCCGCCGACCTCACCGGGGTCGCCGCCGCCGTCCGCTGGGTCACCCGCCGCCCCGCCCGCCTCCTGCCCGACGAGATCGACGGCCGCGCCCTCTTCGAGATCGCCACCCGCCGCGTCCAGGATGGCGGCCCGCGCATCTCCGACCTCGGCGACATCGTCGCCACCCCGCCCGTGCGCGCCGCCCGTGACGCCGGACTCCTCACCGACCACCGCATGTTCACCGCCCTCACCCCGGTCGGCCCCCGTTGGCCGGACGGCGAACTGTGGCCGGCGGACGCGATCATCTGGTGCACCGGCTTCCGCCCCGCCCTCGCCCACCTCGCCCCACTCGGCCTGCGCACCGAGGCATGCGGCCGGATCGCCACCACCGGCACCAGGGCCGTCTCCGACCCGCGCGTCCACCTCCTCGGCTACGGTGACTGGACCGGCCCCGCCTCCGCCACCCTCATCGGCGTCGGCCGCACCGCCCGCCAGGCCGTCACCGAGATCACCGACCTCCTGCACTGACCCGCACGCCCACCCCGGAATGGGCTACCGGGACACACAGTCCACGCCCCGCATCTGCACTGTCGAACCGACGAGCTCTGGACGTACCTCACATGATGTGCTATCAGTTGATGCGGAACTCGGGCAGGACCCGGGTCTTCCGGGGCAGGACCCCGGAAGTGCCACCTGGAGCATCCACACCTCCAGGACGCCCGGCCGCAACGGCAGGGCCACACAGCACCGGAGCCGCAACGGCTCCACCCGGGTCTTTCCCATCACGGGGAAGACGGCCCCTTGTGTGGACGGGAGCGCAACGCTCCCCTTCTCGGCAAGCGTTACCCGATCTCTCGCAGATCTCAACGAACACACCGCGATGGTGTGGCGCAGCCTCGGGCCCTGCGCCTTGACAGGTCATCTGTCGTCGTTGGGGTTCTGTCGCCACTGGGGCCTCTCGCGCGGATGACTCCGTTCACCGTCGAGGAGAAACCCATCATGTGGTCCGTTCTCGCGGAGTTGGCCTCCGCATCCCCGTGGCTTGTGCTTTCCCTGCTGTTCTTTCCGGCGGCGATGCTGTTCGCCTCGTTCGCGTTGTGCATCCGCGGCACGAGTGCGGGTGAGCGCCCCGCGATCATTCGGGCGTTCGCCGAGCTGGTGCGGTCCGTGCGCGGAAACCGCAGGTGACAGGTCGCGTGCCAAGGTCAGTCGATGGTCGGGCTTCGTCGTTCGACCAGGAGGACGTCCCGCCAGACCCCGCGGTGGCGCCCGATGCGCTCGCGGGTGCCGATGACCCGGAAGCCAGCGCGGGTGTGGACTGCGAGACTCGCTGTGTTCTCCGGGAAGACGCCGGACTGAATCGTCCAGATTCCGGCCGCCTCCGTCGAGACGATCAGCGCGCCCAGGAGCCAGCCGGCCACACCCAAGCCCCGAGCGTCGGGGTGAACGTAGACGGAGTGCTCGACGACTCCGGCGTACGCGCACCGGTCGGAGACCCGCGACGCCGCTACCCAGCCCATCACCCGACCGTCGCCGTCGAGGGCGACGTACCGGTGATCGGGCAGCCTGGCGACGTCGAATATCTCCCAAGCCGGGGCCTCGGTCTCGAAGGTGGCGTTCCCCTCGTCGATCCCGGCCTGGTAGATCGCCAGCACCGGGCCAGCGTGGTCTGCGGTCATCGGCGTGACGGTGATCGCGGACTGCGGCATGGGAGTCTCCCGAAGGATCAGCAAGGACGCGGGGTTAGCTGCTGCCGAGGATCGTACGCACCGCTTCGGGGAAGACGGTCAAGCAGGTGCGGTTGGCACCATAGCGGGTGGTACGGCAGCCGCACACAGGTTGGGCGACAGCTCGGGTGCAGGTGAGCGGATCAGCGGCCGGCGCCTGCGAGCATGCCTGCCATGGCGGCGAGCACGGAGGGCTCGACACGGTAGTAGACCCAGGTGCCTCGCCGCTCCGAGGTGAGCAGGCCCGCCTCGCGCAGCTTCTTGAGGTGGTGGGAGACGGTCGGCTGGGAGACGCCGACGTCCTGGATGTCGCACACGCACGCCTCCCCGCCCTCGTGCGAGGCGACCCGGGAGAACAGCCGCAGCCGCACCGGGTCGCCCAGAGCCTTGAACATCGTCGCCATCCGGACCGAGTCCTCCTCTGACAGCGACGCCGCGGTCAGCGGCGGGCAGCACGGCACGACGACCTCGGGCTCCAGCACAGGCAGCACATTCGCGTTCGACATACATCTATGTTGACATACATCAAATCACTGGAGACGCCGCTCACGTCCGAGTTCGCCAGCGAGACGGCGGGCGACCCGAGCCGCGTCGCGCCCGACCCCGCGCAGCGAGTTGGAGGAGAGGCTGCGCTGCCATTCGAGCCCCAGGTAGGCCAGGCGCGGGCCCACGGTGGACAGGCCGTCGCGGTGCAGCGGGCGGCCGTCCCGGTCGAGGGCGCCGAGCGGGCGCAGGTACGGGAGGTTCGGGCGGTATCCGGTGGCCAGCACGATGGCGTCGACTGCTTCGGCCGTTCCGTCCAGCCAGGTGACCTTGGCACCGTCGACGGACGTGAACATCGGCCTCCTCTCGGGCATCCCTGCGGCAAGGGCGGCGCGGTACCGGCCGTCGTCCAGGACCGGCTGACCGGGCGGCCTGGACAGGAAGCGGCCGATCGGGGCGGTGTCCAGCCGGGTTGCGGTCAGCCAGGCGTGCAGGTCCCTGCCGAGGACGCGCTGACGGGCGAACCTCACGGGCGCTCTGGTGGCCAGGGTGACCCGGCTGCGCTCGGCGAGTTCCGCGGCGATCTGGACGGCGGAGTTCCCGGCCCCCACCACGACGACCCGCTTTCCCGCGAAGGGCCCGGGGGTCGCGTACTCGGCGGCGTGCAGCAGCTCGCCCTCGAAGCCGGCCAGGCCGGGAAGCTCCGGCCGGTGCGGATGTCCGCGTCGAGGGCGGCGGCGCATCCAAGCAGGTAGTCGACGACCTCGTCCCGGCGCGGGTAGCGGTCGGGATTCCCGGGGAAGGGCATGCCGGGCAGAGCGCTGTAGCGAGCGGGCGAGAACAAGGTGAGGCTGTCGTAGTAGTGCGGCCAGGAGCCTGCGGCCCGGCCGGATGCTTCCAGAATGACCGGCACGAGCCTCTGCCGCCGAAGGGCGTGCGCCGCCGCCAGCCCGGACTGCCCGCCGCCGATCACTGCGACGTCGACGATCTCCACGCTTCCTCCTGCTTTGACGAATGTCTATGTTGATATTCATCAAAGCAAATGCCATGCTGGACTCGCAACACCTCATCGACAAGTGTCGAATCAAAGGAGAACCCTCGTGAACGCCTCCGCTGCCGAGCAGCCCCTGCCCGTCGTCGTGGTCGGTGCCGGTCCGGTCGGCCTGGCCGCCGCCGCCCGCCTGCTGGAACGCGGCATCGAGCCGCTGGTACTGGAGGCCGGCCCCTCGGCCGGCACGGCGGTTCGCGGATGGGCGCACGTCCGGTTGTTCTCGCCGTGGGCCGAGGTCGTCGACCCGGCCGCCGAGAAGCTGCTCAGCCCCACCGGCTGGGTCCGCCCCGACGGCGCCGCCTACCCCTCCGGCGGCGACTGGGCCGAGCAGTACCTCCAGCCGCTCGCCGACGTCCTCGGCGAGCACGTCCGGTACAACGCGACGGTGACCGGGGTGGCGCGCGCCGGGCGTGACCGCATCGTCGACTCCGGCCGCGAGGAGCAGCCGTTCACCGTCCACGTCGAGTACGCGGACGGCCGGGAGGAGCGCTTCCTCGCCCGTGCCGTCATCGACGCCTCCGGCACCTGGGCCACCCCGAACCCGCTGGGCGCCAACGGCCTGCCCGCCCTCGGCGAGCGCGCGGCCAACGGCCGGATCTCCTACCGCATTCCCGACCTCCAGGACCCGTCCGTCCGCGCCCGGTTCGCGGGCAGGCGCACCGCGGTCGTCGGCACCGGTGCCTCGGCGTTCACCGCCCTCGCGTACCTGGCCGACCTGGCGAAGCAGGAGGAGGGCACGCACGCCGTGTGGGTGCTGCGGCGCGGCATCACCGGCTCCACCTACGGCGGCGGCGAGGCCGACGAGCTCCCGGCCCGCGGCGCGCTCGGCCTGCGCGCCAAGGCCGCCGTCGAGGACGGCCACGCCATCGCGCTCACCGGCTTCCGCACCGCCGCCGTCGAGACCGACGGCGAGCAGCTGGTCCTGATCGCCGAGGACGGCCGCCGCAGCGATCCCGTCGACCACGTCGTCGTCCTGACCGGCCTGCGCCCCGACCTCTCCTTCCTCTCCGAGCTCCGCCTCGGCCTCGACGATCGGCTCCAGGCGCCCACCGAGCTCGCCCCGCTGATCGACCCCAACCAGCACTCCTGCGGCACCGTGTACCCGCACGGGGCGAAGGAACTCGCCCACCCGGAGAAGGACGTCTACCTGGTCGGCATGAAGTCCTACGGCCGCGCGCCGACGTTCCTCGCCATGACCGGCTACGAGCAGGTCCGCTCCATCGCCGCCTCACTGTCCGGCGACACCGAGGCCGCCGCCCGGGTCGAACTCACCCTCCCCGAGACCGGCGTCTGCGGCGGCGCCGGCCTGTTCGACGAGCCCGACGCCGCGCAGAGCGGCGGGGGCTGCTGCTCCGTCCCGGCCGCGCCGCAGGTCCTCACCATCGGCCTCGGGGGCCCCGCCGCCTCCGCCGGGAGCTGCTGACCTCACGGTGACCAACACCAGCCTCAGCGGGGCCGCGACCGGGACACCTGCCCCGGCGCCGGCCCCCCCCCCCCCGGCCCGCCCGGGCGGGGCCCACCAAAACCCCCGGG
This sequence comes from Kitasatospora sp. NPDC002543, assembly GCF_053594915.1. Classification (NCBI taxonomy): domain Bacteria; kingdom Bacillati; phylum Actinomycetota; class Actinomycetes; order Kitasatosporales; family Streptomycetaceae; genus Kitasatospora; species Kitasatospora sp. NPDC002543. The sequence continues at coordinate 10,551 of NZ_JBSFWR010000167.1, forward strand.
GGATACGGAAAAAAGACAAGCCCCACCA
>NZ_JBSFWR010000168.1:0-10480 GCF_053594915.1 Kitasatospora sp. NPDC002543
CACCCGGCGACCCGTCTTCCCCGTCCCGCCGACCACCAGCACGACACCGGACTCGACCGCCAGATCCACCACACCAGCCATCACGAACACCCTCACTCGGAGTAGGAGCCCTGCTCGGATCGTCGGACCCGCCGGGGTGAACCCCGCGTGTCCGTCCTCGTGTCCACCAGTCAAGGCCACTCCGGGCCGGCGAACCATAGCCCCCGCACTCAGTTCCATGCGCGAGCGTCTACGCCTCCGGCGTGCCCCCTCCGCCCTCCACCAGAACACACCCAAGCCGCCACGAACCACCCGTCTCGACCCGGCCTCCAGCCGCCCTTGAGCAGCCGGCTGGCCCGGGGCGCGTGGCGACGTCCGGCGCGCGGCGCCCGCCCCGGAACGGTGTGGCGAAGGGCCGCGCGGGACGCTATGCTCCCCGGCGATGACCACTCACGCTGATCGCAGAATGGGGGTCCTGTCCGCGAAGAGTGAGTGCTGATGCCCACTCACCCCGCGAACGGGAACGACTCCCGCCTCACCTTCTGGCGGCGCGTACGCGAGTACGCCGTGCCGCCCTCCATGATCGAAACCGCCACCGCCCGCCGCCTGGTCGGCGACTGGGCCGGGGCCTGCGCCGCGGCCAACGTCGAGGTCGACCTCCGCCCGCGGGACGTCGCCCGCGTCCACGGCCGGGAGCTCGCCGACCGGGTGCGGGCCGATCTGCGCCGCCTCGCACCGGACTTGCTGCGCTGGCACCTGCCGAGGACCGCCCCCGACGGGCTGCTGCGCCCGGGCCTCACCGTGCCGCTGGCCCGCTACCCCGGCGAGCCGACCATCGTCCTGGTGGTCCGTACTCCGCCCACGTGGGCGGAGTACGGACAGCGGGTCTCGCTGGCCCTCTGGGACGGCTCCGCCGGCGACGGCCGCTCTCCGCATCCGCACCCACACCCCAGCCGGCGGTTCCGCCACGACCTGCACCGGCACCTCTGGGATGCCGGGCGCAGCGCGGAGTTGGCCGTACGGGCCGGTTCCACCTGTCCGCCGCCGGGGCCGCTCCCGGACGGCGCCGGCGACCCGCCGCTGCGCTGCGCCGTCGACCGCTGGGCCGCCGAGGCCGAGCTCCTGCTGCGCGCCGAGGGGCGCCCCGCCGGGCCCGTCGTGGTGCGGCTCGGGCGGCGGCGCCGGCTGCTGCTCGGACCGGACGGCTCGACGGCGGAGGCCTCCGGGGACACCTCGATGCTGCCCCTGCTGCCCGACGCCGCGACCTGGGCACTGCCCGACCTCGAGCTGCTGCGCGGCGGCATGCTCGACGCCGACGGGCTGCACCCGCTGGTGGCGGCGGCACTGGCGCCCGGGCAGCCGTCCCGGGCCCAGGCGCCGCCGCGACTCGAACCGCAGCGGCTGGTGGACTGCCGAGGGGCGCGGCACCGGATCGGGCTGGTCGGCGGGGTGCTCGTCCCGCTCGACCACGACCCGGCCGAGCTGCGCCGCGAGGAACTGCTGGCCGCTTTGTCCGGCACCCCGCTCCCGTGCCTGCGGGCGATCGACCTGGCACACCGGAGACCGGACCAACTGGCCGGTGTGCGCGAGCGATTGGACCACGGCGACACCGCCGGCGCGCTGGCTGTGATCGAGACCCTGCTCGGCCCGGAGGCGGTGCTGCGCGCAGGGCCGCTGCGGGACGAGCTGGCGGCGGCGGCCGAACGGCGGATCGCCTACGGCCTGTACCGGGCGGGCCTGGCAGGGGCAGGGGCGGCGGTCCTCGACCAGCCGTCGCTGCGGGTGAGCCGCGGCGCCCACCAGGAGGGCGCCGCCCGCCACCGGCGCCGCACCGCGCTCCGCGCCCGCCACCGGACGGCCACGTTCCGCTGATCCTCCGCCGTACCTCCATCGCCCGCCGCCGTACCTCCCCGACGCGTGCCTCCGCCGCCCGGCACCCAGCCCCCTTCCGCACCGCACACCCCGAGGTGATCGCCCATGCCCGTCCACCCGTCCGAAGCCACCCTCCCCGTGACCGCCGACCACGAGACCGCCGGCCCGGAGGCCACCCGCCTCGACGTCGCCCGCCGGCTGCTCGACCTGCTCGCCGACACCACCACCGAACCGCGCGCCGACACCCGGCTGGAGGCGCTCACCCTGGCCGTCGCCGCCGACCTGCCCGTCCTGCTCTGGGGCGAGCCCGGCATCGGCAAGACCGCCGCGCTCAACCAGCTCGCCGACGCCCTGGACCTGCCGCTCACCACCGTCATCGCCAGCGTCCACGAGCCCTCCGACTTCTCCGGCCTGCCCGTCGTCGGCGACGACCCGGCCCGGCAGGGCGTCCCGCTGGCCCCGCCGGACTGGGCGGTGCGCCTGGTACGGGCCGGGCGCGGGCTGCTGTTCCTGGACGAGCTGTCCACCGCGCCGCCCGCCGTCCAGGCCGCGCTGCTCCGGCTGGTCCTGGAGCGGCGCATCGGGGCGCTCCGACTCCCGCCCGGCGTACGGATCGTGGCCGCCGCCAACCCGCGCTCCTCGGCGGCCGACGGGTGGGAGCTCAGTCCGCCGCTGGCCAACCGCTTCGTCCACCTCCAGTGGGAGCACGACCACGAGGTGGTGGTGCGCGGCCTCGGCGGCGTCTGGCCGGTGGCCACCCTGCCCCAGCTCGAACCGCGGGCGCTCCCGGAGGCCGTGGCGCTGGCCCGCCGGGCGGTCTGCGGGCTGCTGGCGGCCCGGCCCGAGCTGGTGCACCGACTGCCCACCACCGAGACCCGGCGCGGCGGCGCCTGGCCGTCCCCGCGCAGCTGGGACATGACGCTGCGGCTGGTCGCCTTCGCAACCGCGGCCGGGTCGTCCCGTGAGGTGCTGTCGCTGCTGGTGCGCGGAGCCGTCGGTGACGGCCCGGGGCTGGAGCTGATGGCGCACAAGGAGCGGATGGACCTCCCGGACCCGGAGGACCTGCTCGCCGACCCGGCGGGCGCGGTGCTGCCCGAGCGCGGGGACCTGCGCCAGGCGGTGCTGGACGCGGTGGTCGCGGCGGTGCGCAACCGCCCGGAGCGGGCACGCTGGGACGCCGCCTGGGCGCTGCTGGTCCGGGCGCTGGAGACCGGCGCGCCGGACGTGCTGGTCGTCCCGGCCACCACGCTGGCCTCGCTGCGGCGGGAGGACTGGGACGTGCCGGAGGCGATCGAGCACCTGGCGTCGGCGGTGGAGCTGTCCCGGCGGGCCGACCGCGCCGCCGCCCGGGTCGCCGCCGGGGCCGGGAAGTGAGCAGGACCGCCGTGCCGGACGCGCCCGGGCGGGGAGCCGCACCGAACGAAGCCGGGCGCGCGACCGGACCGGGCGGCCCCCGGCGCCCGACCGGGTTGGACGAGGCCAAGCTGTACGCGGCCCGACTGCTGGCCGTCCGGGCCCGGCCGTACCTGGCGACCGCGCTGTTCGCGCTGCGCCTGGTGGAGTCGCGGCAGGTACCGACGATGGGCGTGGACCGCCACTGGCGCTGCTACGCCTCGCCGGTGTTCGTCGACCGCACGCCCGTGGAGGAACTCGCCTCAGTCTGGGTCCACGAGGTCTCGCACCTGCTGCGCGACCACCACGGGCGCGGCGACCGCCTCGCCGCGGCGCTCGGGCTGCGCGGGCCGGGCGCCCGGCTGCGGATGAACGTCGCCGCCGACTGCGAGATCAACGACGACGCGTTCGGCGACGGGCTCGTCACCCCCGGGAGCGCCGTGACGCCCGGGTTCCTCGGGCTGCCGGACGGACAGTTGATGGAGGACTACCTCGACCGCATCCGGGTCGACCTGCACGTGCGGGAGCTGGCCTGGCTGGACTGCGGCAGCGGCGCCGACGGCCTGGAGCGGCCCTGGGAGCTGGGCCCGGGCGGCGCCTGCGGGCTGTCCCCGCAGGAGCGGGACGCCGTCCGCTTCCGGGTCGCCGAGGGCATCCGGGGCCGCCCCGGAAGCGCGCCCGGGGGCTGGCAGCGGTGGGCCGAGGAGGTCTTTCACCCGCCGCAGCCGTGGCGGCAGCTGCTGGGCGCGGCCGTGCGTTCGGCGGCGTCCGGGGCGGGCTCGGGCGGGGACTACAGTTACGGCCGCCCGTCCCGCCGCTCGACCGGGCTGCCGGGCGTGGTGCTGCCGAGCCTGCGGCGGCGCCCGCCCCGGGTCTCGGTGGTCGTCGACACCTCCGGGTCGGTCTCGGACGAGGAGCTGGGCAGCGCGCTGCTGGAGGTCGCGGCGATCGGCCGGGCGGTCGGCGGCCGGCTGGACCAGGTCACCGTGGTCTCCTGCGACGCGGCCGCCCACACCGTCCAGCCGGTCTGCGCCGCGGCGGGCGTGCGACTGATCGGCGGCGGGGGCACCGACCTGCGGACGGGCTTCGCGGCGGCGCTGCGGACCCGGCCGCGGCCGGACGTCGTGGTGGTGCTGACGGACGGGCAGACCCCGTGGCCGGAGGTCGCGCCGTCCTGCCGCACGGTGGTCGGCCTGTTCCCCCGGCCCAGCCGGTACGACGAGTCCTCGACGGACGAGGAGGAGTACCGGCCGGAGGCGCCGCCGGAGTGGGCCCGGGTGGTGACCATCGGCTGAGCTCCCCGACTGGAGGCGGGCACCGCGGACCGCGCCACGGACGGGGTGCCTCAGCGGAAGGCGGCGAGGTGCTCGGCGACCCATCGGTGGAACGGCCTGGCGGGGCGCCGGTGGCCGTCGCGACGGTGTCGCGCACCTCCCGCGGTCCGTCGTCGACGTCCCCGCCCGTCACGTCGAGCACCGCGCCGGTCACCCCGGCGCCCAGGACAGCCGACCCCGCAGTTCCAGCGGACTCGAGGTCAAGGGGGGGAGGGCCGGGCGCGGCCGCGCGGGCGGAGGAAGTCGGCGAGCGACTCCTCCGCCCGCGCCCGGGGGCTCAGCGGACCATGGCCGCCAGGACGCTGCGCCAGTCCTCGCCCGGTTCGGGGGCGAGCGGGCCGGCCAGGGTGTCGGCCCGGTAGTGCCAGGGGCGGCGGAGCTCCTCCTCGGCGTCGGGGGTCTCGGCGATCGGGCTCACCGAGCCGAGCAGGCGGACCAGTTCGGCGGTGAAGTCGGCCCAGGAGACGTGCCCGCTCACCGCGTTGACGACCCGGCCGGCGGCGGGGTGGCCCGGGGTGAGGCAGTCGGCGAGGCTGCGGGCCAGCGCGGCGGCGTGCACCCAGGACGCCCCGGACCACTCGTCGCCGGGCGGCAGGCCGATCGGCCGGCCCGCCAGGGCGGCCTGGAACAGCGGGCCGGTGGAACCCCAGCGGAGCTGGTCGCGCAGGCGGTGGTGCGGGCCCCAGACGATCGGGGAACGGACCGCGACGGCCTGCCCCCGGCCGGCGGCGGCGGCCTCGAAGAGCATCCGCTCGCACTCCAGCTTGGCCTGGCCGTACGGGGTGACGGGCGCGCCGCTGGGGCCGCCCTCGGCGACCTCGGTGTCCGCCGGGCGGCCGTACGCGTCGATGCTGCTGACGAAGACGAACGGGCCGCCCCGCCAGCCGTCCAGCAGCACGCGCATCGCGGCGAGGTCGGTGGCGTGCTCGGTGAAGGTGCAGGCGGAGTGGATGACGGCGTCGACGCCCTCGACGGCCCGGCGCAGGCTGTCGAGGTCGCCGAGGTCGCCCTCCGCCACCTCGGCGCCGTTCAGCGCGGGCAGGTGCGCGGACTCGGGGCGCACCAGCACCCGGACCGGCCGGCCCTGGGCCACCAGCTCCTGGAGCACGGCCGCGCCGACCCCGCCGGTGGCACCGGTGAGCAGGACGGTGCCGGTGCGGGCGCCGGTGGCGCGGGTGCGGGCCCCGGCCTGGGCGAGGGCGGTGCGGCGTTCGTCGGCGCGGCCGGCGAGCAGGGCGGCGAGGGCGCGCGGGGTGCGCTGCTCCAGGATGTCGAGGCCGGTGAGCGGCAGTCCGGTGCGGGTGCGCAGGCGTTCGGCGAGCTGGACGGCGACCAGGGAGTGGCCGCCGAGCGAGAAGAAGTCGCCGTCGGCGGGCGGCGTGGTGCCGAGCAGTTCGCCGAACGCCTGCCGCACGGTGTCCAGCGGCCCCTGCTCCCGGACGTCGGACGCCGGGTCCTCCGCCCGCGGACCGTCCGCCGACGGCTGCCCGGTCAGCGGGGCCGCGCCTGGCAGCCGGTCGGTGTCGGGGGTGCCGTCCGGGTGCCGGGGCAGCCGGTCCACCAGGGTGACGGCGAGCGGCAGTTCGGCACCGGAGAGGCGTCCGCGCAGGGCGGCCCGCAGGTCGGTGCCGCTGGGCGCGACCGGCCCGCGCACCACCGCGTAGGCGAGCGGAGGGCCGTCGGGGCGCTCGATCACGGCCGCCTCGACCACCGCCGGGTGGGCCGAGAGGGCCGCCACGGCGGGGTGTCCGGCGGCCGTCAGCCGCTCTCCGGGCAGCTCGGACAGCCGCCGCTCCGGGTCGGCGGCCACGGCGGCGAGCAGCGCGGCGAAGGCGTCCAGCAGCCGGGTGGCGGTGTCGCCGTCCAGCACGTCCCGGTCGTGCTGCAGCAGACAGCGCGGCCGCGGGCCGTCCTCCACCAGCAGGGTGAGCCCGAACTTGGCCAGGCCCAGGTCGAGTTCCACGTTCGAGGTGTCCAGGCCGGGCAGCTCCAGCGGTTCGGCGATCTGCAGCACGTCGCAGCTGACCGAGAGCAGCGGGGTGCCGTCGGCGCCGCGCGCGCTCGCGCCGAGCCGCTCCACCACGAGGTCGAGGGGCACCTCGTGGTGCTGCTGGGCGTCGAGCACGGCCGCGCGGACCGCCCCGAGCAGTTCGGTGAACGACGGGTCCCCGGACGGATTCGTCCGCACCGCCAGGGTGTTGACCGCGAGGCCGACGGTCCGGCGGAACTCCGCCCGGGCGCGGTGCCCGCTGGCGCAGCCGAGGACGAGGTCGTCCTGCCCGGAGGCGGTGCGCAGCGCGGCGAACGCGGCGGCCAGCACGACGGTGAACAGGGTCGCGCCGTGCCGGACGCCGAGGGCCCTCAGCTCCTCCACGACGGCCGGGTCCAGCGGGGCGGTGTGCAGGACGGCGCGGCGCTCCCGGGGGCCGGGCGGGACGGGCCGCAGCAGGGACAGCGGCCGGGCCCCGGCAATCCGGTCCGCGAGGACGCCGGCGGCCCGCGTCAGCTCGGCCTCGCGGGCGCGCTCCTGACGGGCGTAGTCGGCGTACGAGGGGGCCGGTGCCGGGAGGTCGGCCGGTCCGCCGTCGCGCGCGGCGCGGTACAGCTCGGCGAGGTCCGCCGCGATGAACCGCAAGGCGCCGCCGTCCACCGCGATGTGATGGATCGTCAGCAGCAGTGTGTGGTCCTCGGGGCCGTGCCGCAGGAGCACGGCGCGCAGCACCGGGCCGTTGGCGAGGTCGAACGGCCGGGCGGCCTCGGCGGCGAGTTGCTCCGCACCGGTGGCGTCCAGCACCGGCAGCGGCACCGGGGCGGCCGCTTCGACCTTCTGGTACGGCTCGTCCCCCCGGCGCGGGTAGCGGGTGCGCAGGACGGCGTGCCGCTCGGTCAGGCCGGTGATCGCGGCGGCGAGGGCCGCGTGGTCGAGCGGGCCGCGCAGCCGGGTGGCGAGCGGCACGTTGTAGAGGGCGCCGCCCTCCCCGAGGTGGTCCATCAGCCACATCCGCTGCTGGGCGTGCGAGAGCGGGGCCTCGTCGCCGTGCGGGGGCGGGGCCTCGTCCCCGTGCGTGACGGGGCCGGTGACGGCGGTGGCGGCGCGGCGGTCACGGGCGCGGCGCAGCAGTTCGGTCCGGTCGATGGTGCTCATCGGGTGGCTCCCCGGGTGTCGTCGTCGGCCAGCAGGGTGCGTTCCAGCAGTTCGGCCTGGGCGGCCACGGTCGGGTGGCCGAGAAAGTCGGCGAGGGACAGCTCGACCCCGAGGTCCTCGCGCAGGTCGTCCACCACCCACATGGCGAGCAGCGAGTGCCCTCCCTCGGCGAGGAAGTCGGCGGCCGGGTCGGTGATCGGGCGTTCCAGCGCCCGGCTCCACGCGTCGGCGACGACCTGCTGGATCGGGTCGAGCTCGGCCTCGGCGGCGGGCTGCGCCCCGGTGGGTTCGTCGGCGGCCAGCGCCCGCCGGTCCACCTTCCCGCTGCCGGTGAGGGGCAGCGCGGCGAGCACGGTCCAGGCGGTGGGCACCAGGTGAGCGGGCAACTGCTCGGCCAGCCGGGCGCGCAGCGTCTCGACGGCCGGGCGGGCGCCTTCGGCGAGCACCAGGCAGGCGGTGAGCGCGGCGTCGCTCTGCCCGGCCCGGCGGACCACGACCGCCGCCTCGGCGACCTCGGGCAGCTGGAGCAGCGCGTGCTCGACCTCGCCGGGTTCGATCCGGAAGCCGCGCACCTTGACCTGGTCGTCGGTGCGCCCGTGGTACTCCAGGGAGCCGTCCGGCAGTCGGGCGACCCGGTCGCCGCTGCGGTAGGCGCGTCCGATGCCGGGGACCTCGCGGAAGCGTTCGGCGGTCAGCTCCGGCCGGTCGAGGTAGCCGAGGGCCAGCCGGGCTCCGGCGATCCACAGTTCGCCGACGGCGCCGGGCGCCACCGGCGCCAGCCGCTCGTCCAGGACGTGGGCGCGGGCGCCGCCGAAGGTCCGGCCGATCGGGACGGAGCCGGCGCAGTCGGCCCGGGTGATCCGGTGCAGGGTGGTGAAGGTGGTGGCCTCGGTCGGCCCGTACGCGTTGACCAGTTCGAGCCACGGGAAGGCCCGCAGCACGGCGCCGGCGTGCTCGGCGGAGATCGCCTCGCCGCCGACGACGAGGGTGCGCAGCACGCCGAAGACCCGGGACCGCCGGGATGCCAGGTGGTGGAACAGGGCGGTGGTGAGGAAGACCGTGGTGACGCCGAAGCTCTCGACGTCACGGACCAGGTCCTCGACGCTGGGCCGCTCGCTCGGGGAGACGGCCACCGCGGCGCCGTGGGCGAGCGGGGTCCACAGCTCGAAGGTGGCGGCGTCGAAGGAGACGGTGGAGTGGAAGAGCACCCGGTCGCGCGGGCCGAGGGCGACCGCGTCCTCGGCGGCGACCAGGTCGGAGACGGCGCTGTGCGGGACGAGGACGCCCTTGGGGCGGCCGGTGGAGCCGGAGGTGTAGTAGAGCAGGGCGGGCGCGGCCGGGTCGGCGGCGTCGGGGGACGTGCCGTCGGTGGCCTCGGTGCCGCGCTCGGTCAGCACCAGGGTCCGCTCCTCGGCGAGTCCGGCCTCGGCCAGCAGCGCCTTGTCGCCGAGGACGAGCCGGACGTCGGCGTCGGCGGCCATCTCGGCGATCCGCGGGCGCGGATAGGCCGGGTCGATCGGGACGACGAGGGCGCCGGCCCGCCAGACGGCGAGCTGGGCGACGACGAGCCGGGTCGAGCGGGCGCAGAGCAGGCCGACGGCGCTGCCGGGGCCGATCCCCCGGTCGGCCAGGACGGCGGCCAACCGGCCCGCCGCGTCGACGAGTTCGCGGTAGGTCAGGACGGTGGAGCCGTCGGTCACGGCGAGCGCGTCGGGCCGGATCTCGGCCTGCCGGGCGATCAGCGCGGGCAGCACGGGCAGCACGGACGGGTTCGCGGCGGTCGCGGCGGTCACAGTCGTCGCGGGAGTCGCGGTGGTCACGGGGTTCACGGTGGTTCCCTTCCGGGCGCCCCGGCCTGGTGGGCCGGGGCGCCCCACTGAGGAGGTTCGGGCGGGGTCAGGCGGTCGCGGTCAGATCGCCCGCCCGCTCCTCGACCAGTCGGGCGACGGCCCGCAGGTCGGGCTGGCGCAGCACCAGGGGCGCGCGCAGCCGTACGCCGTACTCGTTCTCCAGGGCCTCCAGCAGTCTCGCCGCGGCGAGCGAGTTGCCGCCCGACGCCAGGAAGTTGTCCTCCGGCCCGAGGTCGGCGCGGCCGATCAGCTCGCGGCAGAGCTTCAGCACGGTGCGCTCGACCGGGCCGTCCCCGTCCTGCGCCGCGTTCGCCGCGTCCACCGGGTTCGCCGCGTCCACCGGGTTCGCCGGGTTCGCCGCCGGCGCGTCGGCCAGCAGGGCCCGGCGGTCCACCTTGCCGTTCGCGTCCAGCGGGAAGCTCTCCACCAGCCGGACGACGGACGGCACCGCCTGCTCGGGCAGCCAGGGCCGGACGGCGTCGAGCAGCGCCGCCGGGTCCGCGCCGTCCTCGGCCTGGACGAAGGCGAGCAGCCGGGCCCCGCCGGTCGGCGCCTGCTCGGCGGCGACCACCGCCCGGCGCACCCGCGGGTCGCGCTCGAAGGCCGCCTCGACCTCGGCGGGCTCGATCCGCACGCCGCTGACCTTGACCTGGTCGTCCAGGCGGCCGTGGAACTCCACCACTCCGTCCGGCCGCATCACCACCCGGTCGCCGGTGCGGTAGACCCGGTCGGTGCCGACCACGCCGGCGGGCGCGTCGACGAAGCGGCGGGCGGTCAGCTCGGGGTCGAGGTACCCGGCGGACAGGCCGCGGCCCCAGGAGCTGCACGACCGCTCAGAGGCGCTCCAGCTCCAGATCATCGAGTACCTGAACGGCTTCCAGCAGGCGCAGAACAAGCACGGCGAGGCC
>NZ_JBSFWR010000169.1:0-10320 GCF_053594915.1 Kitasatospora sp. NPDC002543
CTTCCGGATCCCGCTGATGGATGCCCCGTCCGACGGCCACCCGCCGCCGGACTGGTTCGGCGCGTCCGCACGGACCCCTCAACGGGACGTTAGATCAGGCGGATCAGCCGACCGCCTCGACGCTCTCACCGGGAGGGCGTCCGCTCACCCGTTCGGACTCAAGGGCGGTCTGCAGGATCACCACCGCGGCGGCCTGGTCGACCACCGAGCGGCCCTTCTTCGCCTTGACCCCCGAGGCGCGCAGCCCGTGGGTCGCGGTGACGGTCGACATCCGCTCGTCCACCAGCCGCACCGGCACCGGGTAGAGCCGGTTCGCCAGCCGGGCCGCGTACGCCCGGACCTTCTCCGCCGCCGGGCCCTCCTTGCCGCTGAGCGAGCGGGGCAGCCCGACGATCACCTCCATCGCGCCGTACTCGTCGACGATGGCGGCGATCCTGGCCTGGGACTTCACCCCGGCCGGGACGGTCTCCACGGGCGTGGCGAGCACCCCGTCGGGGTCGCAGGACGCGACCCCGATCCGGGCGTCCCCGACGTCGACGGCGATCCGCCGCCCGCGCCGGAAGGGCCTCTCCTCCGGTTCCATCAGCTGGCGCGCTCCGCGACCAGGCCGCGCACCGCGGCGATGGCCTCGCCGACCGCGGCCGGGTTGGAGCCGCCGCCCTGGGCGACGTCGTCCTTGCCGCCACCGCCGCCGCCGAGGGTCTTGGCGGCGGTCCGGACCAGCTCGCCGGCCTTGATGCCGCGGCCGCGGGCGTCCTCGTTGGTGGCGATCACGGTCAGCGGGCGGTCGTTGGCCACCGTGAAGGCGGCGACCACGGCCGGGCGCGAGCCGAGGCGGCCGCGCACGTCCAGGACCAGCTTGCGCAGTTCGTCCGCGCCCACGCCGTCGGCGACCTGCGCGGCGACCACGGCGACGCCGTGGACGTCCTCGGCCGAGTCGGCCAGGCCCGCCGCGGCGGCCAGCACCTTCTCGGCGCGGAAGCGCTCGATCTCCTTCTCGGCGTCCTTGAGCTTGGCGAGCATGCCCGAGATCTTCTCCGGCAGCTCCTCCGGGCGGCCCTTGACCAGCTCGGTGAGCTGGGAGACCACCGTGTGCTCACGGGCCAGGAAGCGGTACGCGTCGGAACCGACCAGCGCCTCGACGCGGCGCACACCGGAGCCGATCGAGGACTCGCCGAGCAGCTTCACCAGGCCCAGCTGGGCGGTGTTGCCGACGTGGGTGCCACCGCACAGCTCCTTGGAGAAGTCGCCGATCGTGACGACCCGGACCTCGTCGCCGTACTTCTCGCCGAACATCGCGATGGCGCCGGCCTTGCGGGCCTGGTCCATCGTCATGACCTCGGCGGTGACCTCCAGCTCGCGGGTCAGCACGTCGTTGATCTTCTGCTCGACGTCGACCAGCACGCTGCCGGGGACGGCGGCGGGCGAGCCGAAGTCGAAGCGGAAGCGGCCGGGGGCGTTCTCGGAGCCGGCCTGGGCGGCCGTCGGGCCGAGCGCGTCGCGCAGCGCCTGGTGGGTCAGGTGGGTGGCCGAGTGGGCGCGGGCGATCGCCCGGCGGCGCTCGGTGTCGATCGTGGCGTACGCCGAGGCGCCCAGCACGACCTCGCCGAACAGCACCCCGCCGGAGTGCACGATGACGCCCGGGACGGGCTGCTGCACGTCGCGGATCTCCACCACCGCGCCGGACTCCAGCCGGATCCGGCCCTGGTCGGCGAGCTGGCCGCCGCCCTCGGCGTAGAACGGGGTGCGGTCGAGGATGATCTCGACCTCGTCGCCCTCGGAGGCGGCCGGCGAGGGGACGCCGTCCACCAGCAGGCCGACGACGGTGGCCTCGCCCTCGGTGAGGTTGTAGCCGGTGAAGACGCTGGCGCCGGACTTGTCGGCGACCTCGCGGTACGCGGCGACGTCGGCGTGGCCCATCTTCTTGGCCTTGGCGTCCGCCTTGGCCCGGTCCCGCTGCTCCTGCATGAGGCGGCGGAAGCCGGCCTCGTCCACCTGGAGGCCCTGCTCCTCGGCCATCTCCAGGGTCAGGTCGATCGGGAAGCCGTAGGTGTCGTGCAGCTTGAACGCCTGCTCGCCGGAGAGCACCGCGCCGCCGGACTGCTTGGTCTCGGTGACCGCGACGTCCAGCAGGTTGGTGCCGGCCTTCAGGGTCTGCAGGAAGGCCGCCTCCTCGCCGACGACGACCGTCTCGATGCGCTTGCGGTCGCTCTCCAGCTCGGGGTACTGCGGGGCCATCGCCTTGATCGCGACGTCGATGAGCTCCTTGGCCACCGGCTCGGTGGCGCCCAGCAGGCGCATGTTGCGGATGGCGCGGCGCAGGATGCGGCGCAGCACGTAGCCGCGGCCCTCGTTGCCGGGGGTGACGCCGTCGCCGACCAGCATCAGCGCGGTGCGGATGTGGTCGGTGACCACGCGCAGCGAGACGTCCGACTTGTGGTCGGCGCCGTAGGTGTGGCCGGTGAGCTCGGCGGCACGGTCGAGGATCATCCGGCTGGTGTCGATCTCGAAGAGGTTGTCGACGCCCTGCAGGACGGCGGCCAGGCGCTCCAGGCCCAGGCCGGTGTCGATGTTCCGGCTCGGCAGGTCGCCGAGGATCTCGAAGCCGTCCTTGCCGTCGCCGTGGCCGCGCTCGTACTGCATGAAGACCAGGTTCCAGATCTCCAGGTAGCGCTCGCCGTTGACGGCCGGGCCGCCCTCCTCGCCGTACGCGGGGCCGCGGTCGTAGTTGATCTCCGAGCACGGGCCGCACGGGCCGGGGACGCCCATCGACCAGAAGTTGTCCTTCATGCCCAGGCGCTGGATGCGCTCCGAGGGCACGCCGATGACGTCACGCCAGATCAGCTCGGCCTCGTCGTCGTCCTTGTAGACGGTGATCCAGAGCTTCTCCTTCTCCAGGCCGTAGCCACCGTCCGCGACGGGCGTGGTGAGCAGGTCCCACGCGAACTTGATGGCTCCTTCCTTGAAGTAGTCGCCGAAGGAGAAGTTGCCGCACATCTGGAAGAAGGAGCCGTGCCGGGTGGTCTTCCCGACCTCCTCGATGTCCAGGGTGCGCACGCACTTCTGGACGCTGGTGGCGCGCGAGAACTGCGGCTTGACCTCGCCCAGGAAGTAGGGCTTGAACGGCACCATGCCGGCGTTGACGAGCAGCAGGGTGGGGTCGTCGGCGACCAGGGACGCCGACGGAACGACGGTGTGGCCGCGCTCCTCGAAGAAGCGCAGCCAGCGGCGGCGGATCTCAGCCGACTCCATTAGTGGTCCTTCCGGTTCGGGATGCCGCCCCGCGGCGGCAGGGCGCGGCGGGGCGTTTCTTCAGTGGTCTGGGGGGTGGTACGGGCGCCGTCGGTCACGGAACGGGCGCGGGACGGGGGCAGGGCGGCGGCCGGGCGACCGGGCGCCGCCGAGATAGCTCGGTACTGCGGCTCGCCGCGCAGGACCCGGCGGTCCGCGCGGGGCTCCGCCACGGCGGTGCCGTGCAGCCCGAGGTCGTCCTTCAGCTGCTCCTCGCGCTCGGCCATGCCGGCCTTCACGTCCCGGGCGAACTGCTTGGCCAGGTCGCCCAGGTGCAGCGCACCGCGGGCGGCGGTACCGGAGAGGCTGTCCGGGGTGAGCCGGTGCACGGCCTCGTTGGCCTTGTTCATGGCCCAGACGGTGGCACCGGCACCGACCGCCATCCAGAAGACGCGTCGCACCATGCCGTCAGCCCCTCACCGCGCGCCGGACCCGGGAGAGCAGGCCGCTCCTGGGCGCGGTCGCGGCGCGCACCTCGGCCCGGACCAGCCGGGCCAGCTCCTCGCGCTCGCCGGCCTGCGAGGGCATCGGCGGCAGGCCGCCCTGCTGCCGGGCGACGGCCTTGCGCACGCCGTAGCTGAACGCCGCGACCTTCACCAGCGGTCCGCCCAGGGTGGCGGCCACGGTGGAGGAGAGCGCGTTGGCGTTGGCGGCGGCGTCCTGCACGTTGGCGGTGATCTCGTCGACCCGATCCAGCTGCTCGTTGGCGCTGCGCACGGCGGCGCCCGCGTCGCTCAGCAGCGGGACGGCCTGCTCGGTGACCGCGGAGACCAGGACGGCGGCCTCCTTGAGGACCCGGGAGAGGCGGACCAGCACCACGGCGAGCAGGGTGACCAGGACCGCCCAGAACACGGCGACGAGCAATCCGGCCAGCTCTCCCACGGACACCTTTGCGCGCTCCCTCGCCTTGCAGATCTACAGACGGAACCCTATCGCGCCCACGCCCGATTCCCGGACCGGGTTCTTTCCCCGGCGATCCGGTCGGGTGTGCGATCCGCGCGCGTAACCTACCGGCCGGTCACCTCGTTCTGCCTGGCAGGCCGTCGCCCGTACGGCCCGACGCACGTCCGGACCGCGGCGGTCCGGCCCGAACACGGGGAGCAGCCTTTGGCCGGGGACTGGAGAGCACGGCCGGGGGAGCCCGGTCCGGGGCCGTACGAGCCGGAGCCCGGGCGGCTGCCGGCCGAGGTGACGGGCTTCGTCGGGCGGCGGGAGGAGCTGGCCGAACTGGCCGGCCTGCTGGCCTCGGCCCGGCTGGTGACCGTCACCGGGCCGGGCGGCGTGGGCAAGAGCCGGCTGGCGCTGCGCGCCGCGGCCCGGGCGGCCGACGCGTTCCCGGACGGCACCTGGCTGGTGGACGTGGCCCCGGTGCAGGACGGGCTGCTGCTCGGCCACGCCGTCCTGGAGGCACTGCGGCTCGCCGACGGCACCGCCCGTCCGCCGCTGGACGTCCTCACCGAGCGGTTGGACGGCCGGCGCCTGCTGCTGGTGCTGGACGGCTGCGAGCACCTGGTGGAGGCCTGCGCCGAGCTGGCCGACGCACTGCTGCGGGCGCTGCCCGGCCTGCGGCTGCTGGCCACCAGCCGCACCGCCCTGCGGGCCTCGGGCGAGCACCTGCTGGGCCTGGCTCCGCTGCCGACCGGCCCGGCGCCCGTCGGCCCGGTACGGCCGGACACGCTGCCGGAGGCGGTACGGCTGTTCGCCGACCGGGCCCGGGCGGTGCTGCCGTCCTTCGAGGTGACGGAGGCCAACGCGGAGGCGGTCACGCTGCTCTGCCGCCGGCTGGACGGCATCCCGCTGGCCGTGGAGCTGGCCGCCGGCCGGCTGCGCGCCCTGTCGGTGGAGCAGATCACGGCCCGGCTGGACGACCGCTTCCGGCTGCTCACCGGCGGCTCCCGGACGGCCCTGCCCCGGCACCGGGCGCTGCGCACCACCATCGGCTGGAGCCATGAGCTGTGCACCGTGCAGGAACGTTTACTCTGGGCCCGCCTGTCGGTCTTCGCCGGCGGCTTCGACCTGGAGGCCGCCGAGTACGTCTGCGCCGGCGAGGGCATCGAGGGCGAGGACGTGCTCGACCTGCTCGACGAGCTGGTGGCCAAGTCCGTCGTGCTGCGCGAGGACAGCGCCTTCGGCGTGCGCTTCCGGCTGCTGGACACCCTGCGCGAGTACGGCGGCCAGTGGCTGCGCGCCGCCGGCGAGGAGCCTCGGCTGCTGCGCCGCCACCGGGACTGGTACCTGGGCGTCGCCACCTGGGGCGAGGTCGAGTGGTTCGGCCCCCGGCAGGCGGAGACCGCCGAGCGCACCGAGCTGGCCCACGCCAATCTCCGCGCGGCGCTGGAGTTCTGCCTCGCCGAGCCGGGCGAGGAGCAGATCGCCCTGCTGCTGGCCGGCACCCTCTGGTTCTACTGGGTGGGCTGCGGCCACCTCGGCGAGGGCCGGCACTGGCTGGACCGCGCGCTCGCCCTGGACCGCGAGCCCACCGAGGCCCGGGCCAAGGCCCTGTGGGTGACCGGCCACATGGCCACCCTCCAGGGGGACCTCGGCCTGGCCCGCCCGGTGCTGGAGGAGTGCCGCCGCCAGGCCCTGGACACCGGGGACGACCGGGCCCTGGCCCACGCCGTCCACCGCCAGGGCTGCGTCGCCCTGGTCGGCGACGACCCCGACCGGGCCGCCGAGCTGTTCGAGGAGGCGCTCTGGCACTACCGGACCATCGGCGAGCTCAACAGCAACGTGGTGATGGCCATGCTGGAGCTGGGCCTGGCCTACCTCTTCCAGGGGGACCTGGACAGCGGCGAGCTCTGGTTCGGCCAGGCCCGCGAGCTGTGCGAGGAGCACGGCGAGCAGTGGGCCTACGGGTACGTGCTCTACGCGATGGCGTACTCGCACTGGCTGGACGGCGCCGTGCAGCCCGCCCGGGCGCTGGCCCGGGAGTGCGTCCGGCTGAACCACCTCTTCCGCGACCTGCTCGGCATCGTGCTGGGCATCGACCTGCTGGCGCTGCTGGAGACCGAGCCGAGCAGGCCGGGCGAACCGGGGAACCTGCGTGAGGCCCGGGTGCTGCAGGGGGCCGCGCACCGGATCTGGCGCGCGGTCGGCAACCCCTTCCTGGGCTCGCGGAACTTCTTCGGGCCGCACCAGGAGTGCGCCGAGCGGGCCCTGGCCGGGCTGACCGCCGACGAGTACGAGGACTGCTACGCGGCCGGCACCCTGCTGGACGTGGACGCGGCGGTGGTCCGGGCGCTCGGCGGCGGGGGCTCCGCGCACGACCCGGAGGCGGCCCCGGGCCCGCTCTCGGCGCTGCCCGCACCGGCGCCCTCGCGGATGCGGAATAGTTGAAACTTGCCGATTGCTTGAGGAGGCAAGGAACCACCCGGAAGGAGCACCATGGCCGTCCACAACGCCGCCGACGAGTACCGCATGGCGAAGTTCTACTTCGATTCCAAGGCCTACACGGACGCGGCCCGCATGCTCGAAGGGGTCCTGGCCGAGGAGCCGGCCAACCTCTCCGTCCGCCTGCTGCTGGCCCGCAGCTACTTCCACTCGGCCCAACTCCGCCGCGCCGAGGCCGAGCTGCTGCGGATCCTGGAGGCCGACCCGGCCGAGGACTACGCCCGGCTGATGCTCGGCCGCACCCTGGAGCGCCAGGGCCGCGCCGAGGAGGCCCGGCCGCACCTGCGGCTGGCCGCCGCGATGAGCGGCGAGGCCCTCTGACGGCACACCGGAAAAGCGACGAGCCCCCGCCGCCTCGAAAGGCGACGGGGGCTCGCTGGTGTTCGCGAAGAGCGAAGCCGGGTCAGCGCGAGTAGTACTCGACGACCAGCTGCTCGTCACAGATCACCGGGACCTCCTTGCGCTGCGGCGCACGGTCCAGGCGGAAGGCCAGGGCCTTCAGGTTGACCTCGAGGTACTTCGGGGTCTGGCCCTCACCCGCGTAGCCACCCTCACGGGCGACCTGGAAGGGGACCTTCTCCTTGGAGCGCTCGCGGACGGTCACCACGAAGCCCGGCTTCATCTGGTACGACGGCTTGTTGACCTTGCCGCCGTTGACCTCGATGTGGCCGTGGACGACCATCTGGCGGGCCTGGTAGATGGTGCGGGCGATGCCCGAACGCAGCACCAGCGAGTCCAGACGGGTCTCCAGCTCGGCGACGAGCGCCTCACCGGTCTTGCCCTCGGCCTTCTTCGCGCGGTCGAACGCGCGCGCCATCTGCTTCTCGCTCAGGTCGTACTGGGCGCGCAGACGCTGCTTCTCGAGCAGACGGACCTTGTAGTCCGAGTTCTGCTTGCGGCCACGGCCGTGCTGGCCGGGCGGGTACGGGCGGGCCTCGAAGTACTTGACGGACTTCGGGGTCAGCGGCACACCGAGGGCACGCGCGATCTTGACCTTGGGACGCTTCTGGTTCGCCATGAACCAAACCTTCCTTGCTTACGAATACGGCTTCACCAGGTGTTGACGGAGGTCGCATGTCGCGACTCGGAGAAAACCCCGCCGCCTGCGCGATGGGATCAGCCGCTCTCCGGAGCCGGGCACGAAACGTGCTGGTCACACGAAGGACCCGGAGAACCGGGCCATCCGCGACACCGAAACGGTGCGCGACGCTCCTGGTGCGGGCCTCCCGGAGGAGGCCTACGGCCGGTGCCCCGCTGATGCGGCCGGTCGGTGGGGTCTCCCCCGCCGCCGTCCCGGGACATGGCACTCCGACGAAGTATACCCGTGGATCACTCGGCCTTTTCCCCGGGCTGCTCCCCGGCCGCGGGATCCGCCGTCCGCTCCGGGCTCCCCGCCGCCTTCGCGCCCTTCGTCGCGTCCTTCTTCTCCACCCTGCGCTCCCCGCGCAGCCGCCCGCGCGTCCACTCCACCACGTCCGCGTACCGGGCCTCGCCGCCGCGCCTGGTCGGCTGGTAGTACTCCTTGCCGTGCACCGCGTCCGGCGCGTACTGCTGGGCGGCGATGCCCTCCGGCAGGTCGTGCGGGTACCGGTAGCCCTTGCCGTGGCCGAGCTTGCCCGCACCGCCGTAGTGCGCGTCCCGCAGGTGGGACGGGACGGCGCCGGCCAGGCCCTGCCTGACGTCCGCCAGCGCCGCGTCGATCGCCAGGTAGGCCGCGTTGGACTTCGGCGCCAGGGCCAGTGCGATGGCCGCCTGGGACAGGATGATCCGGGCCTCCGGGAAGCCGATCAGGGCCACCGCCTGGGCCGCCGCCACCGCCGTCTGCAGGGCCGTCGGGTCGGCCAGGCCGACGTCCTCGCTGGCCGAGATCATCAGCCGGCGGGCGATGAACCGCGGGTCCTCCCCCGCCTCGATCATCCGGGCCAGGTAGTGCAGGGTGGCGTCCACGTCGCTGCCGCGGATCGACTTGATCAGCGCGCTCGCCACGTCGTAGTGCTGGTCGCCGTCCTTGTCGTAGCGCACCGCCGCCTGGTTGACCGCCGTCTCGGTGGTGGCCAGGGTGATGCTCGACTCGCTCTTCTCCAGCGCCGCCCCGGCCGCCGCCTCCAGCGTGGTCAGCGCCCGCCGGGCGTCCCCGCCGGCCAGCCGCACCAGGTGGTCCTCGGCCTCCGCGGACAGCTCCAGCGCGCCCGCCAGGCCGCGCTCGTCGGCCACCGCGCGGCGCAGCAGCGCCCGGACGTCCTCGTCGGTCAGCGACTCCAGGGTGAGCAGCAGCGAGCGGGACAGCAGCGGGGAGATCACCGAGAAGTACGGGTTCTCCGTGGTGGCCGCGATCAGGGTGACCCAGCGGTTCTCCACGGCCGGCAGCAGCGAGTCCTGCTGGGCCTTGGAGAAGCGGTGGATCTCGTCCAGGAAGAGCACCGTCTCCCGGCCGGACATCCCGACCGCCCGCCGGGCACCGTCGATCACCGCCCGGACCTCCTTGACCCCGGCGGTGATCGCGGACAGCTCCACGAAGCGGCCCTCGACCGCCTGGCTGATCACGTGCGCCAGGGTGGTCTTGCCGGTGCCGGGCGGCCCCCAGAGGATCACCGAGCTGGTCGCCGCCGGGCCGCGCGAGCCCGCGACCAGCCGGCGCAGCGGCGAGCCGGGCTTCAGCAGCTTCCGCTGTCCGGCCACCTCGTCCAGGGTGCGCGGACGCATCCGTACGGCCAGGGGCGCGCGGCCGGGCTCCCTGCTCTGGCGTTCCTCGGCTGCGGCGGTGAAGAGGTCCGGTTCGTCCACACCGGAAGCCTATGCGAGGCCCCCGACAGCCCGGGCGGCCGAGGCGTGTCCTAGTCCAGCCCGGCGGCGTGGTCCGGGACGTACTTCTGCAGGTCGCGCGGGGGCCGCTGGTAGCCGCGCGAGGCGGGGCGGGGCGGCAGCTCGATCCTCGGCGCCCTGGTCTCGTGGTACGGCACGGTGGACAGCAGGTGGGCGATCATGTTGATCCGCGCCCGGCGCTTGTCGTCGCTCTCCACCACGTGCCAGGGCGAGTCCGGGGTGTCGGTGTGGATGAACATCTCGTCCTTGGCCCGCGAGTAGTCCTCCCAGCGGGTGATCGACTCGACGTCCATCGGGGAGAGCTTCCAGCGCTTCATCGGGTCCTCCAGGCGGTCCCGGAAGCGCCGCTCCTGCTCGGTGTCGCTCACCGAGAACCAGTACTTGCGCAGCAGGATGCCCGATTCGATCAGCATCCGCTCGAAGGTCGGGCACTGGTGCAGGAACTGCCAGTACTCCTCGTCGCTGCAGAAGCCCATCACGCGCTCGACGCCCGCGCGGTTGTACCAGCTGCGGTCGAACAGCACGATCTCCCCGGCGGCCGGAAGGTGCTCGACGTACCGCTGGAAGTACCACTGGGTCTTCTGCCGCTCGGTCGGCGTGGGCAGCGCCGCGACCCTGGCGATGCGCGGGTTGAGGTACTCCGTCACGCGCTTGATCGCCCCGCCCTTGCCGGCGGCGTCACGGCCCTCGAAGACCACCACCAGCCGGGCGCCCTCGACCCGCACCCACTCCTGGAGCTTCACCAGCTCCTCCTGGAGCCGCAGCAGCTCCCGCTCGTACGGCTTCCTCGCCAGCCTCTCCGGCTTCTCGGTCCGC
>NZ_JBSFWR010000170.1:0-10264 GCF_053594915.1 Kitasatospora sp. NPDC002543
GGCGGGGGCGGCCGGTCCCGGCGTCGGGGCGGGGGGTCGGGGCGGGGGGCGGGCCCGGCCCCCCCCCCCCCCGCCCGCGGCGCCCGTACCCGCCGGGATCCCCGCGTTGCCGCGGATCCCGGCGGGTACGGCGGGCCTCAGCGCACGACCGGCAGTTCCAGCGCCGAGCCCCGGTCGCCGCCCCAGCCGATCCGGTAGCTCGCCCGGCCGTCGGCCGGGAGCAGCTCGAAGGAGTCGGGGTTGGCGGCGGCGACGGTGAGCCGGATCCGGTCACCGGAGCGGAACAGCACCGAGACGGGCTGGAGGTCGACGGTGACCCGCTGGGCGCGGCCCTGCGGGAGGTCCTCGGCGTCCTCGGCCGCGTAGCTGCGCGGCGTGCGCAGCCGCCGCCAGTCCGGATTGTCCCGACGGTCGGCCACCGCCCTGTCCTCCAGGGCCAGTTGGCCCTCCGTCAGGTAGGTGACCCGGCCGTCGGGCGCGACGTCCTCCAGGTAGACGTGCAGGGCGCCGCGCGCCGAGCCCTCGAGTCCGGTGACGTCGAGGGTGACCTTGCCGTTGCCGGTGACCCGGGTGTCGGCGGTGAGCGGTGCGCTGGTGTAGCCGAGCAGTCTGGCGTCGACGGCGGCACGGTCGGGGTAACTGACCTCGTCGCCGGTGAGGTTGGTGTTCCAGCGGTCCAGCGGGCCGGTGCCCGCGGTCGGGTCGAGGGTCAGCGGGTCGGAGCCCCGGTGGCCGTCCGCCCGGGCGGCGAGCGTGCCGCCAGCGCCGAGCGGGAAGCGCTGGGTGCGGGTGCCGGGGACCGGCCAGCGGGTGGTGGTGCGCCAGACGTCCTCGTTGAACGTGTAGTAGTGCACCTGCCGTCGGCCGTCGGGGCGGGCGGAGCCCCGGACGTAGCGGTCGAAGAAGTCGACCACCCGCTGGTCGTTCTCGGCGTGCTCCCGCGCGGTGAGCGGGCGGGGCGGGCGGAACGGGTCGGCGAGCGAGCCGGCGCCGTGGTTCCACGGGCCGATCCAGGAGTCCTGGGTGTTGGACAGGCCGGTGAACTGGGAGAGCACGCCGTTGGCGGTTCCGGCGTCGAGCCAGCCGGCCCGGGTCAGGACGGGCACCCGGCCGGCTTCGACGGCGTCGGTCCGCTCGCCGACGCTGCCGACCGTCCAGCTCTTCGGGCCGTCCCGGTAGTCGCGGTGGGCGCCGGTGCGCGCCATGTCGACGAGGTTGGCGTTGTTCGCGTGCTCGGCGCGCGCGGCGGCGAGCAGGGCCTGGCCGTCGGGTCCGTCGACCGGCCGGGGCTGGAGGCCGGTGAGGCCGAAGTCCGCGCAGAGCGCGCGGGTCTTCTCGTCGGTCTCGCAGGTGGTCCCGCCGGCCCGGTCGAGGACGCGCAGCAGCAGCCCGTACCGGGCGATCCGCGGTTCGATGAGCACGCCGCCGGGGCGCACCAGGTCCTCGTACGGGTCGAAGTCGTAGGAGATCGGGGCGGCGGCGGTGATGTGGTGGTTGCCGAGGGAGGTGGCGAGCATCGCGGTGTCGCCGCCGTAGGAGATGCCGGTGGTGCCGACCCGGCCGTTGGACCAGGGCTGCGCGGCGATCCAGTCGCTGAGCGGGCCGCTGTCGGCGGTCAGGTCGGCGCCGAGTTCGGAGGTGAGGGTGCCGAAGGAGGCGCCGGTGCCGCGCAGGTCGGCGACGACGAAGGCGTACCCGCGGGAGGTCCACCGCTCGGCCTCGCCGCCGGCGCCGCCGGGTGGGACGGGCTCGCCGGTGCGGACCCTGGCCCGCCAGTAGCGCTGGGTGGACAGGACGGTGGGCAGGTCGGCGCCGGCCCGGGTGCCCTGCGGCAGGTGGACGTCGACGGCGAGGCGGACCCCGTCCGGCATGGTGACGTAGCGCGACCGCAGGGTCGGCTCGGCGGGCCCGCCCGGTCCGGCGGGCACCGCGGCGGCGGCCGGGGCGACGGACAGGCCGAGCCCGGCGGCGGCCGTGACCAGCGCCGCCAGCGGGCGGCGCAGCACGCCCCGCCTCATCGGACGGTCGCCTTCCAGGGGCCTTCCTCCGGGCGTGCCTCGTCGTCCGTCCCGGGCCAGGGCGGCATGGTGACGGCGGTGATCCGCAGCGGGCCGGCGGAGTCCTCGTCCGCCCGGAACTGGAACGCGGTTCCCAGCGGTATCGACACCGCCGTGCCGGCCGCGAGCCGGACGGTCTCCTCGCGCCCGCCCTGGCGGCGCCAGAGCCGGCCGCTGCCCGCGGTGACCCGCCACAGTTCCTGCACGGTGGCGTGCGACACCGCGCGGGTGACCTGCCCGGGGGCGAGGACGAAGTCCGCGAGGCTCCCGCACCCCGTCAGCTCCAGCAGTGGGCGCACCTCGGCCCCGTCCGGGGCGGTCACCACGGGGGCGTCACCCGCCTCCGCGGTGCGGAAGGGCTGCTGCCCGACCTGGTTGCTCATCCGACGACCTGCCTCTCTCATCCGAGTGAGTAGCGTGGTCTCGTCCCCCACCGCCGATGGGACCACGGTCGCCCGGCCGGCCGCCAGGGCGGGTTACCCCGAGACGACCCCGATCCGACCCTGGCCCTTCCCGGACTCCAGGCCCGGTGCGCCGGCCGGGCCGGGCCCGAAGTCCCGCACCGCCTCGGTGACGATCGCCTCCAGCCGGGCGTGGTGGGCGCCGCGCCAGTAGGCCTGGCCGCAGTCCTCGCACTGGGCGAAGGCGTCGTAGGAGCGCTCGGTGCCGTCCCGCAGCTGTTCGCGCACCGAGGTCTTGGTGGCGGGACGCAGGGGGCCGTTGCAGGTGGTGCAGCGGGTCCAGGGGGCGAGCGGCGGCGCGAAGCGGGAGAGCACGTCGCGCAGTTGCTCGACGGGGCGGTGGCTGTAGACGTAGGCGCCGGCCCACAGTTCGCGGCGGCGCAGCAGACCGCGGTCGCGGGAGAGCAGGATCCGCTGTTCGGCGGCGGAGCGGGCGGCCAGTGCGGCGTCGCCGATGTCGGGGTTCTCGTAGGCGGTGTCCACGCCGAGCAGGCGCAGCCGGCGGGCGAGGGTGCCGAGGTGGACGTCCAGCAGGAAGCGCACCGGGACGGGCGAGGGCTGCGGCCTGGTCACGGCCCGGACGGCGATCTCCTCGCCGTCGGCCGGCACGTGGGTGTCGGGCACGGCCCGGCCGTCCACCAGCAGGGCGCCGACCTCGGTGAGCGGGACGCCCAGGGACTCGACGACGTGGCCGAGGGTGGAGGTGCCGTCGGTGCGCAGCATGCTGCGGCCCGCCCTCCGGGGCGCGGAGACGAAGAGGTGCAGCTCAGGGGCGAAGTCGAGATGAATCTGAGGTCGGTCCACATGGCCAGCATGCCAGCGGGCGGCGGGCCGGGACCACCGGGTTACCTGCCCCCTCTTCCGGGGGTGTGCCGGGTTGCCTCCGGGCCGCTCCTCGGCTCGGGCCGCTGCCTCGTCCGTCGGGTCGGCCCGCGGCCCGCTCCCCCGGGCCCGGTCGGGAGGTCCGGGGTCAGGCGTCCGCCACCGCCACCGGCAGGGGAGGCACGGGCGGCACCGGCGGTGCCTCCGACACCGGTCGGCCGCGGTCCCGGGCCGCCCAGCGGGCGACCGGCCCCGTCGCGCACCCCGCCGCGAGGAAGACGCCGCCGAGGACCAGCCAGCCCGCGAGGCCCCCGTCCAGCAGCAGGGTGGTGAGCAGCAGCGGCCCGAGGGTGCGGGCGACGGCGACACCGGTGCCGAAGAAGCCCTGGTACTGGCCGATCCGCCCGGGCGGGGCGAGGTCGAAGGCGATCTGCCAGCTGCCGGCCGACTGCCGCATCTCCCCGGCCACCTGCAGGACGGAGGCCGCGACCAGCAGGACGGCGACCGCCCAGACCGGCACGGACAGCGCGGACAGTCCGAAGACGGCGCAGGAGCCGAGCAGCAGCAGTCCGGCGGAGCGGACCGCCCGGGCCGCCGGCTCCAGTCCGGTGACGCCGCGGGCCGCCCGCACCTGGAAGGCCAGCACCGCGAGGGTGTTGAGCACGAACAGCGCCGAGCCGAGCCAGCCGATCCCGGGGGCGCGCGCGGCGATCCAGAGCGGGATGATCAGGCTGAGCAGCGGCATCCGCAGCAGCAGCACGGCGTTGACCGCGGTGACGGCGGCGTACCGGCGGTCGCGCAGCACGGCCAGGCGCGGACCGGCGTCGGACGGCCCTGCCGCGGGCGGGGCTTCGGGCAGCCGCCGCAGGACCAGCGCGCCGGTCAGGAAGCCGAGCGCGGTGACGGCGAAGGCGGCCAGGTAGGCGGCGCGGGTACCGACGCCGAGCGCGATGCCGCCGATCGCCGCGCCGACGGCCAGTCCTCCGTTGAGGGTCGACTGGATGTGGGCGAGCAGCGCGGTTCGCCCGGCGGGCGGCACCAGGGCGGCGACCAGGGCCTGCCGGGCGGCGCTCAGCCCGGACTGCGCGGTGGCGTAGAGGCAGACCGCGAGCAGGAACAGCGGGTAGGAGCGGATCACCAGGAGGGCGGCGACCACGGCCGCGGTGCCGAGCGCGAGCGCCACCGAGGTGCGGCGCGGTCCGCGCCGGTCGGCGAGGTGGCCGAGCGGGACGCCGGCGAGCGAGCCGAGCGCCCAGGCGAGGGTGAGTCCGAGCCCGAGGGCGGTCGGTGACATCCCGACCACGCGGGTGAAGTAGAGGGCGGAGCAGGTGTAGTACGCGCCGTCGCCCACGGCGGCGGCCAACTGGGCGGCCGCGAGGGTCCGCTGGGGCCCGGCGGGCGGCAGCGCGCCCCAGCGGGCGGCTCGTTCGGTGGGCATGCCCCTCCTCCGTTCGTGCGCGGGAGTCATCCGCGTCCCGGACCGGCGGTCACCCGCACGCGTCCGGCTGCGTAAACGTGTTCACGGACCGTCACCCCTGCCCGCGACCGCCGGACGGGCGGTGCGCGGAGCCGGTCTCCCCGGCCTCCGGTTCCGGTGCTCCCCCACCCTACGGAGGAAGCGGCCCAGGGGAACGGTCCAGTGATCAAGGAATTTCCTGGGCCAATCCGGCGGGCCGCCGCACCACCGACCGACCCCTGAACCCTCGTGCGAGGGAGGCCAGTTGGCGTCCGCGAACCGTTCCGGGGCGGCCCCGCCCAACCTTGCCCGCGCCCGCGAAGCGCCGTCCGTACCCGCTCCGAATCCGCCCCCGCCGGCCGCCGCGGAACCGCGATCGGGCAGACCAGGGGCCAACTTTGACCGTGTTGACCCGTCAGTAGCACCCTTTTATGCTCAACGGCGTTCGCGATCCGGCAGCGGGCCGGGGCCGCCCAGCCCGCCCGTTCCGTCGCCGTCCCCGGTTCGAAGGGTGGCCCCCCATCAGCACCTCCAGCGCGCCCCCGGACCTCACTCGCCGGCGGCGCTTCCTCACCTACCTGCTGGCCGCGCCCACCCTCACCGTCGGTGCCCGCCTCGCCGCCGACACCGCCGCACCCGCCACCGCACAGGCCGTGCCGGTTCCCGTACCGGCCCCCGCCGCGGCCGCCCTCCCGGTCCGTGAGACCGCCCTGCCCCAGCAGCTGATCGGACTGCCCGGCATCCCGGACATCGTCGACCTCGGCGACGCGATGATCATCGCCGGGCTGCCGACCGCCCACCTGCTGGTCCTCGAAGTCACCGCCGCCGGCCGCGCCGTGCTCCACCTGCCGCGACTGGAGGTCGGCCAGGGCCTCACCACCGCGATCGCCATGATCGTCGCCGAGGAGCTCGACGCCCGGCTCTCCGACGTCGACGTCCCGCTCTCCGACTCCCGCCCCGAACTGCTCTTCAACCAGCTGACCGGTGGCTCCAACTCGATCCGCTCGCTGTACGACCCGGTGCGCGCCGCGGCCGCAGCCGCCCGAGCCCGGCTGGTGACCGCCGCCGCCAAGCGCTGGAACGTTCCCGCGACCACCCTGCGCACCGCAGACTCCGCCGTCCTCGCCCCCGACGGCCGCCGCCTCGGCTACGGCGACCTCGCCGCCGAGGCGGCCGGCGTCGCCGCACCCGCCGTGCCGGCCACCCCCAAGACCCCCGAACAGCTGCGCCTGGTGGGCCGGCCCACCGGCCGGATCGACGCCCGGGACATCGTCACCGGCCGCGCCACGTACGCCGGGGACCTGCAGATCCCGGGCGCCGTACCCACCGTGGTCGCCCGCCCGACCACCGTCAACGGCACCCTCAAGTCCCTGGACGCCTCCGCCGCCCGCGCCATGCCCGGAGTCCTCGGCGTGGTGCGGATCCCGTCCGGGGTCGCCGTCCTCGCCGAGACCTTCGACCAGGCGCTCAAGGCCCGCGACGCCCTGCGCACCACCTGGAACCCCGGTCCGGTCGCCGGCCTGTCCGACGCCGACGTGCGGTCCAAGCTGCGCGCCGCCCACCTGCCGTCCCTGCCGCCGCCGCTGCTCTCCCACCGGGTGGAGGCGGAGTTCGACTTCGCCTTCGTCAACCACGCCCCGATGGAGGTGCTCACCGCCGTCGCCGACGTCCGGCCGAACCGGGCCGAGCTGTGGTTCGCCGCCCAGAGCCCGATCCTCGCCCAGGGCACCATCGCCGCCGAACTCGGGCTGCCGCAGAACGCCGTCACCGTCCACGTGGTGCGCGGCGGCGGCTCCTTCGGCCGCCGGCTGTTCTTCGACGCCGCCCTGGAGGCCGCCCAGGTCTCCAAGGCCGCGGGCCGCCCGGTCAAGCTGATGTGGACCCGCAACGACGACATGCGCCACGGCCGGGTGCGCCCCGCCAGCCACCACGTCATCCGGGCCACCTACGGCCTCGGCCAGGTGTTCAGCTGGGAGCACCACGTGGCCAGCGTCCGGACCGACCTCGGCCACGGCCTCGGCGACATGTTCACCGCCGCGGGCTACAACCTCCCGCTGGCCGGGATCACCGCCTCCGAGCTGTTCTTCCTGCTCACCGAGAAGATCCCGTACGACGTCGGGGTGCCCACCCAACTGCTCGCCGAGGTACCGCTGGAGCTGCACACCGGCAGCTGGCGCTCGGTCTACTCGGGCACCGTCCGGGTCTCCGACGAGATCATGATGGACGAACTCGCCCGCCGGATGGGCCAGGACGAACTCGCCTTCCGCCGCGACCGGATGCGCAGCGCGGCCGGACGGGCGGTGCTGGACGAGCTCGCCCGGCGCGGCGACTGGGGCCGCCCGATGCCCCCCGGCCAGGCCCAGGGCATCGGGTACCACGACGAGCACAGCGCCTGCGTCGCCTACCTGGTCGAACTGGACGCCACCGACCGCGCCGACCCCCGGGTCACCAAGGCCGTCGTCGTCGCCGACGTCGGCCGGGTGATCAACCCCAAGGGCCTGGAGGCCCAGCTCACCGGCACGCTGGTCGACGGCATCTCGGTGATCCTCCAGGCCGGCAACCACCTGGACAACGGAGCCTTCCGGGAAGGCAGTTACGGTGACTTCCACTACGCCCGGCAGCGGCACACCCCGCCGGTGGTCGAGATCCACCTGATGCCGCCGAGCGGACCGCCCGGCGGCGCGGGCGAACTGGGCGTCCCGGCCGCCTCCGCCGCCGTCGCCAACGCCTACGCCCGCGCGACCGGCACCAGCCCGCGCTCCTTCCCGATCGCCTTCTGAACCGGCCTCCCCACCACCGGCCCTTCCGGCGGCCGGCCCTCCGACCACCAGCTGAGGAATCCCGACCCCCATGCCCACCCACACCTTCGTCCTCAACGGTCGGCCCGTCACCGTCGAGGCCCCGGACGACATGTCGCTGCTCTGGGTGCTGCGCGACAAGCTCGGCGTCACCGGCCCCAAGTACGGCTGCGGGGTGGGCGTCTGCCGCGCCTGCACCAGCCATCTGGACGGCCAGGAGTTCCAGCCCTGCACCCGCTCCGTCAAGGACTGCGAGGGCCACACCGTCACCACCATCGAGGGCCTGGCCGACGGCGAGGTCCTCCACCCGGTCCAGGAGGCCTGGCTCGCCTGCGACGTCGCCCAGTGCGGCTTCTGCCAGCCGGGCCAGATCATGACCGCCGTCGCCCTGCTGCGCCGCACCCTGAACCCGACGGACGCGGACATCGACCAGATCCAGAACATCTGCCGCTGCGGCACCTACCCGCGCATCCGCGAGGCCATCAAGCAGGCCGCCGCCCGGCAGACCGCCAAGCCCTGATCGGGCCCGGGCGCCTCGGCGTCGGCCCGGGGCACCCGGGGCGCGCCCGCGCCGACCGGGTCCGCCCGACGCCCGGGTCCGCCCTGCGTGCCGGTCCGCACGGAGCCGGGGTCCGCACGGAGCCGTCAGCCGCCCGTCGGGTCCGCCGCCGGGTCACGGCCGAAGAAGGCCGCGAGCCGGTCGTACGCCGGGGCGTCCTCGGGGACGGCGACGGCGGGGCCGAAGGCGTGGTGCTCCTCCTCGGCGCCGCGGTACTCGGGTTTGAGCGCCCCCTCGGCCCAGGCCAGCGCGGCCAGCGCGACCTCGTGGTCCAGGCCCTCGGTCGACTGGCCGGTGGCGTGCGCCAAGTCCCAGGCGTGGACGGCGAATTCGGCGGTCTGCTGGTCCACCGGGAAGCGCGCCGGGACGGTGCCCGCGCCGGGCACCTCCACAGTGCCGGAGAGGTCCCCGGCCGCGCGCCAGGCGTCGGCCAGCTCCTCCGCCCCGGCCTCGAAGGCGTGCAGCCAGTCCTCCTCGACCCGGTCGAAGGGCTGCGACCAGTCCGGCTGCGCGCCCTTCGCCCGCACGGTGAACTGCCGCAGGTCGTACAGGAGGTGGCTGACCAGGTCGCGGACGTCCCAGGAGCGGCAGGGTGTCGGGTGGCCGGCCAGCTCGACGCCGGTGCCGTCGATCAGCCCGGCGGTCTGGGCGAGGGCGCGGGCGAGCAGCCCGATCGGGTCTTCCGCTGCGGTCATGGCACACCTCTCGGTACTGGTCCCGGTGCGGGAGCGGGTGTCGTGCCGGGCGATCGTAAGCGCGGGCGCCGACCTCCGCCCGGCACGACACCGCACCCGTGACCCGTGCCCTCCGGCGTCAGGCGGCGAAGCCGCCGTCCACCGCCAGCTCGGCGCCGCTGACGTACCGGCCGTCCTCGCCCGCCAGGTAGGCGACGGCGGCCGCGACCTCCGCGCCGGTGCCGAAGCGGCCGAGCGCGGTGAGCCCGCTCTGCAGCTCCGCCGCGGGGCCGTCGACCGGGTTCATGTCGGTGTCGATCGGCCCGGGGTGCACCAGGTTGGCGGTGATCCCGCGCGGCCCGAGCTCCCGGGCCAGCGCCTTGGTCAGGCCGATCAGCGCGGCCTTGCTGGTCGCGTACAGCGTGGCACCGGGGAAGGCGACGCGCTGGGCGATGCAGCTGCCGACGGTGACGATCCGCCCGCCGTCGGCCAGGTGGGCGGAGGCCGCCCGGGCGTACAGGAAGGGCGCGCGGACGTTCACCTCCAGCACCCGGTCGACGTCCTCCAGCGTGAGCTCGCCGATCGGGCCGAGCACACCGACGCCCGCGTTGTTCACCAGGACGTCCAGCCGCCCGAACCGCTCGACGACGGCCTCGACCACGCCCCGCACCGCCTCCGGGTCGGCGCTGTCCGCCCGTACGGCCCAGCCGCTGCGCCCCATCGCGGTGATCTTGGCCGCGACCTCCTCGGCGCGCTCCGCACCGCCCTGGTAGGTCAGCACCACGTCGGCGCCGTCCTCGGCCAGCCGAAGCGCGACCGCCGCGCCGATCCCCCGGCTGCCGCCGGTCACCAGGGCCACCTTGCCGCCGAGGCCACCGAGGCCGTCGCGCACCACCGCACTGTTCATCGCCATATCTCCAGAACTCCTCGTTCCGATCGCGGACATGACTCGATCCTGGCCCGGGGCGTTTCAAACCTCCGGCGGTATTCGGACGTTGCGTTCAACGTTCAACCACCCCTCGCGGAACTCCCGCACCCCGGCGCGCACCCCGGACGGGCCACGGCGCGACCGGGGCACTCGGCGGGCCGGCGCGCTTCCACCCGCCGCGGTGCACGCCGGCCGCCGGGTCGGCTCCGGCGCGGCCTTCCGTCCGCAGCCCGGGAGCGCCGGACGCCGGAGCCCCGGACGCGCCACGGGCCGGGCCCGCCGGGGAGCGGCCGGGCCCGCCGGCCCGGGTGCCGGACGGTGCCGGCCCCGGCGCCCTCCCGGAACGCCGGGGAAACACCCCTTGACGGGCCCGTGACGGATCGTTGACGGGCCGTTGACGGGCCTCTGGCGCCCCGGGGGGCCCCGAACGGGTCGAGCGGCCACCCCGGGCGGGGGGGGGCGCGGGCTCGCGCCGCCCGGGGCTGGCGGGCCCCGGCGCGCGCGTATGC
>NZ_JBSFWR010000171.1:0-9944 GCF_053594915.1 Kitasatospora sp. NPDC002543
CAGTCTGGTCTTCCTGCTCGGCTGCTACCCGGCGCTGCGCCTGATCGACAGCCGCCGGCCCGTCCGCCGCGAAGGCCTCGCTGCCCTGGCGGATCCGCACGTTGACGTCCGCGTCGAGCGCCGCGCCGCCCCAGGCCGCCCGGGCGTAGTGCTCCGTCAGCCCGACCACCGGCTCCACCGGTACGGGCGCGGCCAGCGGCTCCGGCACGCAGAGGACCTGGAAGGCCAGGTGTCCGGCCGGCCCGCCGACGCTCCACCGCGCCAGCGCGCTCGGCCGCTGCCAGGCGGCCGCCACCTCCGGCCGGCGCAGCAGCCCCTCGGCCGCGGTGGCGGCCGCCAGGAAGTCCGCCCGGGCGCCCGTCACGGCCCGCGCCCGTCCCCGGCCCTCGGCCCGCCCCCGCCCCGCGGCCCGTCGCCCAGCCGCGGTCCGGCGGCCCGGAAGCTGCCCCGGCCCGAGGCCATGTCGGCGACCGCCACCAGCAGCGCCGCCAGCACCAGGCCGGCCGCGACCGTCACGCCCAGCTGGAAGGCCAGGGCCCAGTCCGGGCGGGGGCCGGCCGCGTGGGCGAAGAACACCGAGCCGACCACGGCGATGCCCACCGCCGAGCCGACCCGCTGCGCGGTCTGCAGCACCCCGCCGGCACTGCCCGCCCGGGCCACCGGCACCTGCTGGAGGGTCAGCGTCTGGTTCGGGGCGATCACCAGCCCGCTGCCCACCCCGGCGACCAGCAGCGGCAGCACTGTCGTCCAGCCCACGAGGGGCCCCGACCACAGCTGCACCGCGAGCGCCGAGGCCAGCAGTCCGGCCAGCACCAGCACCAGCCCGGCCACCACCAGCCGCCGGCCCAGCCGGCTCACCAGTCGCCCGCCGACCGCCGCGGACACCCCCGAGCCGACCGCGAACGGAGTGATCGCCAGGCCCGCCGTCAGCGCCGAGTAGTGGAGTCCGGCCTGGAGGTAGAGCGTGAAGATGAAGAAGATCGCGGTGAACCCGGCGAAGTACACCAGCGACAGCAGGGTCCCCGCCGCGTACGGGCGCACCGCGAACAGCGCCATGCTCACCAGCGGTTCGCGCCGCCGCCCGTAGTGCAGCTCCCAGCCGACGAAGGCGGCGAGCAGCACCGCCGCGAGCGGCAGCAGCAGCCATCGGGCCGGGCCGTGCCACTGCTGCGCCTGGACGAACGGGAGCAGCAGCGCGACCGTCCCGGCGCCGAGCAGCAGCACGCCGACCGGGTCGAAGTCCCGGTGCCCGGCCCGTTCCGCGGCGGGCGGGGGCGCCGGGAGCAGATGGTAGGCGATCGGCAGCGCGGCGACGCCGATCGGCAGGTTGACCAGGAACACCCAGCGCCAGCCGTTCTCCGGGCCGACCACGTGGATCAGCAGCCCGCCGAGCAGTGGTCCGACGGCGGTGGACAGCCCGATGGTCGCGCCGAGGGCGCCGAAGGCCCGGCCGCGGTCGGCCCCCTGGAACAGCACCTGGATGAAGCCGGACACCTGCGGCACCAGCACCCCGCCGGCCGCGCCCTGGAACAGCCGGGCCAGCACCAGCCAGTCCTGGTTCTGCGCCGCTCCGGCGAGCGCGCTGGCCACGGTGAACAGCGCGAGCCCGACGAGGAAGACGGCCCGCCGGCTGCGCGCGTCGCCGAGCCGTCCGGAGGGCACCAGCACCAGGCCGAAGGCCAGCGCGTAGCCGCTGAGCACCCACTGCAGGCCGCTGTCGGACATGTGCAGCCCGGCCCGTACGGTCGGCAGCGCGACGTTGACGATGCTGACGTCCAGCAGGGTCATGAAGCCGGCGACCAGGCAGACCGCGAGCGCCCGCCAGCGCCGGGCGTCGGCCCGGTCGCCTACGGCGGTGGCGCCGGGCCGCGTCGGGTGCGCGGTACCGCGCTGGGGGTCGGCGTTCATGGGGAGCCTCTTCCCGGGGGCCGGGGCGTCCTGGTCGGCAGGTGACCGTCGGTCGGCTTCGCTCCGCAGGTGACCGTCGGTCGGCTTCGCTCGGATCATCGTCACCCGGGCGGACCGGGGCCGCCACCCGGGCGGAACGGCCCCTCCCTCACCCGGACGGGCGAACCGGATCGCGGCCTCCGTGCGGACCCCGGAGGCTGACGGCATGAGCGTCGCCACCGAGACCCCACCCTCCGCCCCTCCGGTGCTGGACGTCCGGCAGCGGAACGTCGTCTTCGCCACCATCGTGCTCGGCATGCTGCTGGCAGCCCTCGACCAGACCATCGTCGGCACCGCCCTGCCCACCATCGTCGCGGACCTCGGCGGGGCCGCGCACATGTCCTGGGTGGTGACGTCCTACCTGCTGGCCGAGACGGTGGCCACCGTGCTGGCCGGCAAGTTCGGCGACCTGTACGGGCGCAAGCTGCTGTTCCAGGTGTCCGCGATCGTCTTCGTCGGCGGCTCCTTCCTGTGCGGCCTCTCCACCAACATGACCCTGCTGATCGCCTGGCGGGCGGTCCAGGGCATCGGCGCCGGCGGCCTGATGGTCACCGCCATGGCGCTGATCGCGGACGTCATCCCGCTGCGCGAACGCGGCAAGTACCAGGGGGCGATGGGCGCGGTCTTCGGGCTGGCGACGGTGGTCGGGCCGCTGCTGGGCGGGCTGTTCACCGACCACCTGTCCTGGCGCTGGGCGTTCTACGTCAACGTGCCGATCGCCGTCGTGGTGGTGATCGCGGCCGCCCGGACGATCCCCTCGGTGCGCTCGGCCGTCCGGCCGGTGATCGACTACCTGGGGATCGCG
The DNA here is from genome assembly GCF_053594915.1 of Kitasatospora sp. NPDC002543. Classification (NCBI taxonomy): domain Bacteria; kingdom Bacillati; phylum Actinomycetota; class Actinomycetes; order Kitasatosporales; family Streptomycetaceae; genus Kitasatospora; species Kitasatospora sp. NPDC002543. The sequence goes on from NZ_JBSFWR010000171.1 coordinate 2,753, forward strand.
CTGGTCACGGTCGGCGCCAGCGCCCTGATCCTGGCGACCAGTTGGGGCGGCAACCAGTACCCCTGGGGCTCCGGGGTGATCATCGGCCTGTTCGTCGGCGGCGCGCTGGCCCTCGCCCTGTTCTGCTGGGCGGAGACCCGCGCCGCCGAACCCATGCTGCCCATGCGGCTGTTCCGCAACCCGGTGTTCACGGTCTGCTCGGTGCTCAGCTTCATCGTCGGTTTCGCCATGCTCGGCGCGCTGACCTTCCTGCCAACCTTCCTCCAGTACGTGGACGGCGACTCGGCGACGGTCTCCGGCGTCCGGATGCTGCCCATGGTCATCGGCCTGCTGGTCGCCTCCATCGCCAGCGGCAACGCCGTCGGCAAGACCGGCAGGTACCGGCTGTTCCCGATCGTCGGCACCCTGGTGATGGCCGTCGGCCTGTACCTCCTCTCCCGACTCCAACCGGGCACCGGCACCGCGCTCGCCTCGCTCTACATGGTCGTGCTCGGCGTCGGCATCGGGCTGACCATGCAGGTGCTGACCATCGCCGTACAGAACACCGTCGACTACGCGGACCTCGGCACCGCCACCGCCGGGGTGACCTTCTTCCGCACCATCGGCAGCTCCTTCGGCACCGCCGTGTTCGGCACCATCTACGCCAACAGCCTGAAGACCGAACTCGCCGACGGCGTCGGCACCGCCGCCCGGCTCACCGGCGCCGACCCGGCCGTCCTCGCCCACGCCGCCGAGAGCCCGCAGGGCCTGCACCGGCTGCCCGCCGACCAGGCCGCGCCGCTCGTCCAGGCCTACTCCGACGCCCTGCACACCGTGTACCTGTGGACCATCCCGGTGGCCGTCGTCGGCTTCGTCGTCGCCCTCTTCCTCAAACAGGTGCAGCTGCGCGACACCACCCGGGCCGGCTCCACCGACATGGGCGAGGGCTTCGCCCAGCCGACCACCAGCGACTCCGACCCGCACCTGGAGCTCGCCGTCAGCTCGATCGTGCGCGGCGTCGACCTCGGTACCATCCGCACGATCGTCGACGGCGCCGACATCCGGGTCGACCTCGCCGGGGCCTGGGCCCTGATGCAGGTCGCCGGCCACACCGAGGCCGTCGGCCACGCCTCGCTCGACCTCATCGCCGCCCGCAAGCGGGTGCCGCCCGAGGTCCTGGAACCGGTCTTCGACCGGATGGCCGCCGAGGGCTACCTCACCCGCGACGGCGACCGCCTCTTCTCCACCGAGGCCGGCACCCGCGAGGTCCGCGCCCTCGGCCACGCCTGGTCGGACTGGCTCAACGCCCGCCTCGACGCCGACGCCGGCCGCCCCCGCAGCCCCGGCCTGCGCGCCGCCGCCGACGCCATCGCCTGGCGCCTCCTCGTCGAGGACCTCGCCACCGGCCTCCCCGCCCACGCCCGCCCCAAGGACGCCGCGAAGGTCTAGGGCGTGTCTGACAATTCCCGCCGGGCGTGCGACGCCAAATGTCAGACACGCCCTAGTCCTACAACCGGGAGGTGTCGAGCTCCAGGTCGAAGGGCGCCGGGAGGGTAACGGGCGTGCCGAAAGGATGCGGCCCGCTTTCCGCGGCGTAGCCGAGACGGGTCGGCTCGCTGTACAGGGTGCAGCTGCGGTTCTGCCGGTCGATGAGGAGGTAGAGCGGGGCGCCGTACTGACCATAGCGACGGCGCTTGACGACGCGGTCTGTCTCCGCGTTCGACGGAGAACTGACCTCGACGATCAGGAGGGTCTGGTCGGGCAGCAGTGCGCCCTCGGTCTTCAGCGCGAGTTCGGCGGGCACGATGGCCAGATGCGGGATGTACCAGTTCTCGCTGCCGGGCAGATCGAGATTGCCGGAACCGGACACCAGGTCCAGTTCATCCATCCGGGCGCCGAGCTGGCGACGGACGAACTCGGCGGCGGACTCGTGCGCCCACGACGGCGACATAGGGGTGATGACTCCCTCGATGATCTCGGTCCGGTCGCCCGCGATGTGCCGGATCGCATACTTCAAGGCCTGCTCGGGATCGCTGACGGTGCTGTAGTCGCCAGGGACATGGGGTGCCGTACTCACAACGTGTCTCCCTCCTCCGTGATTCTCCCTCAGACCATGCCATCGGTCGGCCGACCGACCGGAATTGGACGCGCCCCGACCGCTCGTGTCCGTGTCGTGACGGGTTCGCAGGGCGTTCTGCCGCCCCGCCCGGGTGGGCGGGGCGGCGGCGGTGGTGGTGAGGTCAGCGGGAGGCCTCGGCGGGGGCGGTGCGGCGGGAGGAGAGGACGATCACGGCGAGGCTGGCGAGGGCGAGGGCCGTCACCGCGGTGAGCATCACGGTGTAGGAGGCCAGCGAGGAGAGCGCCGCGAGCACGGCGGGCAGCAGGAAGCCCGAGTAGCAGAGCGCGTAGTAGACACCCGTGATACCGGCCAGGTCGTCGGGGGTGACGATGCGCTGGATCTCCAGCAGCCCGGAGACCACCCCGATGCCATAGGCGGCGCCGAGGAACACCGCGCCGCACAGGCCGAGCAGCGGGGAGCGGACGGCCGCGTCGCCGGCGCAGACGGCCATGCCGCAGGCCATCAGCACCATGGAGACGATGACGCCGCGCGCCGAGGAGAGCGAGTCGAGGCGCTTGGCGAAGGGCTGGACGAGGGCGCCGGTGCCGAGGGTGAGGACGGTCAGCAGGGTGGCGTAGGCCAGCGACCAGTCGCCGAGCCGGTCGCCGACCAACTGCGGGGTCACCGCGTACGCGACGCCGGCCGAGCCGAACACCCACGGGGCCATCGGCAGCACGACCCGGACGAAGCGCCGGTGCCCGGCCGCCGGGACCTTGAGGTCGGCCCAGAGGCTGCGGACGGCGCCGGTGGCCCGGGCCCGGGTCTCGACGGCCCTGGGGAGCAGGAACAGCGCGGGCAGGGTGACGAGCAGGTGGGCGAGGTACGGGGTGACCATCGGCCAGGGCCCCCACTGGGCGAGCACCCCGGCCACTCCGGCGCCGAGGCCGAAGCCGAGGGTCAGCGCGAGGGAGGCGCGGCGGGCGCCGGCGCCCTGGTCGGCGGCCGGGTCGTGCGGGGCCTGGGAGAGTTCCTTGACCCAGCTGGTGCCGACGGCCATCGCGATGCCGACGGCTATGCCGGTGAGGAACCGCCCCGCGTAGATGGGCAGTTCACCGGTCACGCCGCCGCACAGCACCCCGCTGGCGGCGAGCGAGACGGCCACCGCGCCGATCATCAGCGGGCGCCGCCCGTAGCGGTCCGAGGCCGCGCCGCCGACCAGCAGCCCGGGCACCAGCCCGAGGACGTACGCCCCCAGGAAGGCGTCCACGGTGACCTCGGAGTAGCCGCCGAGGTGGCGGTACATCAGCAGCAGCGGGGTGAACTGGTTGCCGCCCCAGCCGCAGCAGAGCATGGCCAGGGCGGCGAGCAGCCACGGCCGCCCCCGGCCGGAGGATGCGACGGGACCGGCGGACGGTGGCCGGGTGGTGCTCATGGTGGTGCTGCTCCTTGTCGGATGGTCGGGTCCCGGCGGTCCGTCGGGGGGTGCGCGCGGGTGCCGGCGCGCGGGAAGTCGGTACGGAGGAAGGGGGGTTCAGTGGTCGGTGACGGCCCGGTGGGCGTCCAGGTGGGCGCGCAGGGCGGCGGTGAAGCCCTCGGCGTCGCGGGCCGCGATCCGCTCGACGAGCACGGTGTGCTCCTCGACCAGCGAGGCGAGCCGTTCCGGCTGCACCTGGAGCAGTTGGACGGCCATCCGGCGCTGGCGGTCGCGCAGCGTCCCGTAGAACCGTTCGGCGAGCGCGTTGCCGGAGGCCGTCACGATGCCCCGGTGGAAGGCCTCGTCGGCGTCGGCGAAGGCCCCGAGGTCGGCCCGGTGGGCGGGCCCGCGCTGCTGGTCGATCAGCTCGGAGAGCTGCCGGACCAGCGTGTCGAGGCCGTCGGGACGGCGGGCGATCCGGCGCACGGCGGTGCTCTCCAGCGCCTCGCGCAGTTCCAGTACGTCCTCGGCCTCGCCGGGGCCGACCGGCACCACGACGGCTCCGCGCTTGGGGAAGAGCTGGAGCAGCCCCTCGGCCTGCAGCCGTAGGAAGGCCTCGCGGACCGGGGTGCGGCTGAGCGAGGTGCGCTCGGCGATCTCCCCCTCGCTGATCAGGGTGCCGCCGGGGAGGCCGCCACCGAGGATGAGGTCCTTGGTCAGTTCGTACGCGCGGTCCGCGGCCGGGACGCGGGCGGGCGGCGGGGTGTCGGCCATGGAGCACACCGTAGCACCATAGATGCAAGCTTGGATGCAACACCCCGGACCGCCCCGCCACCTGGGCGGAGCATCGGATTCGGTACCGCTCAGGGCCCGAAGAATGCGCTTTCTCCCTCCCTCCCCCAGGGCCGAGGATGGGCCGGGCCAACCAGCCTGCCGGGAGGAAGCCTTGTCCCCTGCGTCGACCGTGTCCCCTGCGTCGCCGGCCCCGTCGCCCGTCGATCCGGGCCTGCTGCCGCTCACCGCCGAGTTCCGCCCCGAGGGCCTGTCCGTCGGCGGCGTCCTGCTCGACGAGGCCGCCCGCCGGTACGGCACTCCGCTGTTCGTCTACGACGAGGAGCACCTGCGCCGCCGTTGCCGCGAGGCGGTGGCCGCCTTCGGCCGGGGCAACGTCGCCTACGCCTCCAAGGCCTTCCTGTGCACCGCGATGGCCCGGCTCGCCGCCGAGGAGGGCCTGCTGCTGGACGTCGCCTCCGGCGGCGAACTGCGCACCGCCCTGTACGCCGGGGTCGACCCGGACCGGATCGTGCTGCACGGCAACAACAAGGACGAGGCCGAGCTGCGCACCGCCCTGGCCGTCGGCCTGCGCCACATCGTGGTGGACAGCTTCGACGAGCTGGACCGGATCGAGCGGCTGCACCGCGAGGAGGGCCTGCCCCCGGCCCGGATCCAGCTGCGGGTGGCGCCCGGGGTCGCGGCCGGCGCCCACCAGGCCATCCAGACCGGGGGCCACGACTCCAAGTTCGGCTTCGGCCTGGCCGGCGGCGCCGCCGCGGCCGCGGTGCGCCGGGCCGAGGAGTCCGCGGCCGTCCGGCTGGAGGGCGTGCACGCCCACGTGGGCTCCCAGGTGCTCGACCCGGCCGAGCTGGCCGACGGCGCCGCCGCGGTCGCCCGGTTCGCGGTGGAGCACGGCCTGCGCCGGCTGACCGTCGGCGGCGGCCTGGGCGTGGCCTACCTGAGCGGGCAGAGCGCCCCCTCCTTCGCCGTCTGGGCGGAACGGGTCCGGGCGGCGGTGCGCGGCGCCGGCTGGAGCGGCGAGGTCGGCGTCGAGCCCGGCCGCTCGATCGCCGCCCGGGCCGGGCTGACCCTCTACCGGGTCGGCACCGTCAAGCGGATCGAGGGCGTGCGCACCTACGTCAGCGTGGACGGCGGGATGAGCGACAACCTGCGCCCGGCGCTGTACGGCGCCCGCTACGAGGCCTTCCTGCCGCGCTGCCCCGAGGCTCCCCGCCCGGGGCGCGCCCGGCTGGTCGGCAAGCACTGCGAGAGCGGCGACGTGATCATCGACGACGCCGCGCTCCCCTCCGACCTGCGGGTCGGCGACCTGCTGGCCACCCCGGTGACCGGCGCCTACGGCTACGCCATGGCGTCCAACTACAACAAGCTGCCACGGCCCGCCGTGGTCTTCGTCCGGGACGGCGAGGCCCGCCTGGTGGTGCGCCGGGAGACCGAGCACGACCTGCTCCGGCTGGACGCGGCCGCCACCGGCGACGGCACCCGGGAGCCGGTGGCCGCACAGCGGGCGCACACGTCCTGAGGCCCGCGCCGTGGACCAGCGCGCACCCGGCCCGGACCCCGGCACAGGCCTTAACCTGGGCCGATGCTGAACAGCGCCCGACTGCACGTCCTCCTGGAGATCGCCCGCCGGGGCACCATCGTGGCCGCGGCGCAGGCCCTGCACCTGAGCCCGTCCGCCATCTCGCACCAGCTCGCCCGTCTGGAGCAGGAGCTGGGCGTCGCGCTGGTGGAACGGGCTCCGCAGTCCCTGCGCCTGACTCCCGCGGGTGTCCGGCTGGCCGAGCACGCCCAGGCGATCGCCGATCTGATGGCCGTCGCCCAGGACGACCTGCGGGCGCACGCCCAGGGTGCGGCCGGTGTGCTGCGGATCGGCTTCTTCGCCTCCGCCGGGCTGGACCTGCTGCCCCGGGCGCTGGCCGCGTTCGCCGCCGGGCACCCCCACGTGGAGCTGGAGCTGATCATGGGCCAGCCGCACGAGCTGGTCCCGGACCTGGAGGCCGGCCGGCTGGACGCGGCCGTCGTCTTCGAGCACCCGCTGGACCCGTGGTGCCGGCAGGCGGGTGTGGACGTACGGATGTACTTCGAGGAGCCGCAGCTGGTCGTGGTGCCGCTGCGGCACCGGCTCGGGCGGCGCTCGGCGGTGCGGCTGGCCGAGCTGGAGGGCGAGAGCTGGATCGGCACCCACGGCGGCAGCACCGGTGAGCCGGTGCTCGAACGCGCCTGCGCCGCCGAGGGGTTCCGTCCCCGGGTGCGCTGCCGCAGCGACCACTACCAGGTGACCATCAACCTCGCGCGGGCCGGCATGGGCGTCGCGCTGATCCCGGCGCTGGGCCTGGCCGACAGCGCCGGGGTGCACGTGTGCCGGCTGGACCACCCGCAGCTGCACCGCCGGATCGGGGTGGCGACCCGGGGCACCAACCGCAATCCGGTGCTGCGGGCCTTCCTCGCCGAACTCGGCTCCGCCGCCGGGGAGATCAAGGCCCTGCTCGACATGCAGTGGGCCTGAGCCCCGCCGCGCACGGCACCGGTCCCGGCCCTGTGCGGCGGGCCGCGGGTGTGCCATGCTGCACCCGCCGGCGGACGTCCGCCGGTCCTCGCACCGGTCCTTCCGCCGACCGTCCACCGGTCCGTCCACCGAGGGGGAACCCGATGATCCGCCGGATCTCCGCACTCCTGGTCGCCGCCGCGGCCCTGCTGTCCGTCGCGGCCACGGCGGCGACGACCCACGACCGGCACGCCCCGGCCTCCGTCCTCGCCGAGGAGGAGGACTCCACCTCGGGAGGCCACACCCAGACCCGCTCGGAGCCGACCGGAAGTTGAGCCGGCCCGGAACGGCCCGCGCCCCCGAACCGGTCGGTCCGGGGGCGCCGACCTCATGGCCGCCCGCTGTGGCGCGAGCCGGGAGTCCTGGAGCGTGACCGCCGCGCCGCGCGCCGGCCGTGGCC
>NZ_JBSFWR010000172.1:0-9802 GCF_053594915.1 Kitasatospora sp. NPDC002543
GCTCGTGCGCGTGGACGACCTGGCAGCGACGAACCGACCGGACGGCGAGAACGGCACGGCCGAGGCTTCGGCCGTGCCCGTACCGGAGAACGCCAGGTCCACCGCCGACAGCTCGATCCCGGCCGCCCCCACGTTGTCCACCAGGTAGCGCGGCGTCCTGGTGCCCGGGATCGGGAAGACGTACCGGCCCTGCGCCAGCACCCAGGCCAGCGCGACCTGCGCGGGGCTCGCGCCGATCCGCTCGGCGACCGCCCTGACCGCCCCGACCAGCTCCAGGTTGGTCCTCAGCGCGTCCTGCTGGAAGCGCGGCAGCCCGCGCCGGAAGTCGTCGGCGGGCAGCTCGTCGAAGGACGTGATGCCCCCGGTCAGGAAGCCCCTGCCGAGCGGCGAGAAGGGCAGGAAGGCGATGCCCTGCTCCTCGGTGTACGGGAGCACGTCGGCCAGCACGTCCCGGGTCCACAGCGACAGTTCGGACTGCACCGAGGCCACCGGGTGCACGGACTGCGCCCGCTTGATCTCCTCGACCGTCGCCTCGGAGAGCCCGATGTTCCGGGCCTTGCCCGCCGCGACGACCTCGGCGAACGCGCCCCAGGTCTCCTCGATCGGGACGTCCGGGTCGACCCGGTGCAGCTGGTAGAGGTCGACGTGGTCGGTGCCCAGCCGGCGCAGGCTCTCGTCGATCGAGCGGCGCACGTGCTCGGGCCGGCCGTTGCGCTCGTGCTGGCCCCCGCCGCCCGGCACGATGCCCACCTTGGTGGCCAGGAAGGCGCGCTCCCGGTACGGGCCGGCCAGCGCGGCGCCGACCACCTCCTCGTTGGTGTACGGGCCGTACATGTCGGCGGTGTCGATCAGGCCGACGCCGAGGTCCAGCGCCTGCCGGATCACCCGGACGGAGTTCTCGTCGTCCCGGCTCCGCACGTCGTAGGCCCAGGTCATGCCCATGCAGCCGAGACCGATGACGCCGATCTCCGGGCCGCCGGTACCGAACGAGGCGTTGCGCATGGCAGTGCTCCCATCGTGGGTCGCGTGGATTCGCGCGATGTCGCGTGTTGTCGCGGGTTGTCGCGAGATTTCGTGTGGTGGTGCGTGGTGGTGCGTGGTGGTGCGTGATCAACGCCTTCAGCTTTCACCTTGGAGTGCGCTCGAGGTCAAGCCCGCTCGGATCCGCCGCGCCGGTCGACGCTCTGTTCACGGCCGAACCGTCGTGGCCGAACCGTCGCGGCCGAACCGTCGTGGCCGGCCGGCGGGATCGGCCACCACCACCGGCCGCCAGGGAAGTCGGGGCCCATGCCGTTCCCGCGCCCGCACCGCGTCTTAACCGTTCCTAAAACCTGCCCCCGGTGAGGCGTACGGGTCCGGGAAGTGCTTGACGTGCACAGCTGGTCTAGTCCAGTTTGATGCTCAGCACCGCGCTCCTCCCGCACCGGACCACCCCCAGACCGCCGCCCGCCCCGTGTCTCCCCCCTCGCGGCGCGGGCGGCCACCACGTCCCGAGAGGCACCCCCATGCCCAGCGCGCCCCAGCACGCCCCCACGCACCGCCGCCCCGCCCGCCGGACCACCCTGCTGAGCCTCGCCGCCGCCACCGCGCTCGCCGCCGGCGGCCTGGCCGCGCTCGCCGGGAACGCCGGTGCCGCCGACGGCAACCTGCTCGCCAACGGCGGTCTGGAGAGCGGCGGGCTCAGCCCCTGGAGCTGTTCCGCCGGGACCGGCAGCGTGGTCAACTCCGGTGCGCACAGCGGGACGTACGCCCTCAAGGGAGCGGTGAGCGCGAGCGACACCGCGCAGTGCGGCCAGACCGTCGGCGTCCAGCCGAACACCACGTACACGCTCAGCGCCTGGGTGCAGGGCCAGTACGTCTACCTCGGCGCCACCGGCAGCGGCTTCACCGACCCGGCCACCTGGACCGCGGGCGGCGCCAACTGGCAGCAGCTGTCCACGAGTTTCACCACCGGACCGGCCACCACCAGCGTCACCGTGTACCTGCACGGCTGGTACGGACAGGGCGGCTACCTCGCCGACGACATCGTCCTGACCGGCCCCGGCGGCGGCAACCCGACCACCCCGCCGAGCCCGACCGGCACCCCGACCGGAACGCCCACCGGAACGCCCACCGGCGGCCCGACCACCCCGGCGCCGAACGTCGCGCTCCCGGTCGCCCCGTACATCGACATGGGCGCCTGGCCGACCCCTTCGATGCCGGACATGGCCAAGGCCGGCGGCCTCAGGAGCTACACGATGGGCTTCGTCACCGGCGTCGGCTGCAAGGCCAGCTGGTTCAACGCCTACGACCCGCGCACCGCCTGGGCCAAGGACCAGGTGGACGCGCTGCGCGCGGCCGGCGGCGACGTCAAGGTCTCCTTCGGCGGCGCCGCCGGCACCGAACTCGCCGCCGCCTGCACCACGGTGGACTCGCTGTTCGCCGAGTACGACGCCGTGGTGAACACCTACGGCCTGCGCTACGTCGACTTCGACATCGAGGGCGCGGCCATCGCCGACACCGCCGCCAACGACCGCCGCTCCGCCGCGCTCGCCAAGCTCCAGCAGGCCCACCCCGGCCTCAGGGTCTCCTTCACCCTGCCCGTCCTGCCCGAGGGCCTGACCTCCGAGGGCGTCGCCATCGTCAAGTCCGCGCGGGACGCCGGGGTGGCCGTCGACGTGGTCAACATCATGGCGATGGACTACTACCGCAGCGGGACCGACTACGGCAACGCCGCGGTGCAGGCCGCGCAGTCGCTGTTCGGCCAGCTCAAGGCGCTCTACCCGGCGAATACCGACGCCCGGCTCTGGGCCATGGTCGGCGTCACCCCGATGATCGGCGAGAACGACGACCACCAGATCTACAACCAGGCCGACGCCCAGCAGCTGGTGGCCTTCGCCCGGCAGAACCACATCGGGATGCTCTCCTTCTGGGACGCCACCCGGGACGCCAACGCCTGCACCGGGGGTTCGCTGTCCAAGTGCACCAACATCCCGCAGCAGCCGTACGAGTTCGCGAAGATCCTCGGCCAGTACGCGGGCTGAGCCCACGGGCCCGTCTGCGGCCACCGGCGCTCACCAGCGGAAATTGGCATCTCATCGTCCCGGACCGTCCACTACAGTCCCTCCCACCTGTACGGCACGAAGGGGCGGACATGACGGTCCGGGACGACCACGACCAGCTGATCACCATTCATCCGGCGAGCGGCACCGGCGCCCACGCCGGCGGCGCGCGTGCCGGTAGCGCGTGCGCCGGTGAGGCGTACGCCGGTGACGCGCGTGCCGACGCCGGTGACGCGTGTGCCGACGCCGTCAGCGCGGAGGAACTCGCCGCGTTCAGCCGCACCCTCGGACGGCTGCGCCGCCTGCCCTCCCACGACCTCACCCGGCTGCACGCCGAGCGGCAGCTCAGCTCCTTCGTGATGGAGAGCCGCAAGCGCCGCCGCCAGGAGGCCCGCGAGGCCGTGCGGCAGGCCGACGCCGAGCTGCTCGCCGCCACCGCGACCGGCAGCCGCACCCGCCGCGAGGACGCGCCGCTGGCCGCCGCGGGCGGCCCGGTCGGCGAACTGCTCGTCCCGCACAAGTGCTACGTCTGCAAGCAGGCCTACCGCCGGGTCGACGGCTTCTACCACCGGCTCTGCCCCGACTGCGCGGCCGACAACACCACCCGCCGCGCCCTCGGCACCGACCTGCGCGGGCGCCGGGCGCTGCTGACCGGCGGGCGGGTGAAGATCGGCTTCCAGCTCGCCCTGATGATGCTGCGCGACGGCGCCGAGCTGATCGTCACCAGCCGCTTCCCGCAGGACACCGTCCGCCGCTTCCGCGCCGCCGAGGGCAGCGGGCAGTGGTGGGAGCGGCTCAGCGTGGTCGGCATCGACCTCCGCGACCCGCGCCAAGTCCTGGGCCTGACCGACCGGTTGCTCGCCGACGGGCGACCGCTCGACATCCTGGTCAACAACGCCGCGCAGACCCTTCGGCGCCCACCGGAGTCGTACGCGCTGCTGGCCGCGGGTGAGCGGGACGCCCTGCCCGCCACCGACCGCCGGGCGATCGGCCACGCGCCCGGATTCCGTCCGCTCGCCGGGCCCGCCCGGCTCCCCTCGGGTGCCGGGTCGTTGCTGGACTTCACCGACGAGGCCGGGCTGCTGCCCGACCCGGCGCCGGCCAACTCCTGGTCCACCAAGCTCGGTTCGCTCGACCCGGCGGAGGTCCTGGAGACCCAGCTGGTCAACGCGCTGGCCCCGGCCCTGCTCTGCGACCGGCTGCTGCCCCTGCTGCTGTCCTCCCCGCACCCCGCCCGCTACATCGTCAACGTCTCCGCGGTGGAGGGCCGGTTCGCCGTCCGCAACAAGACCGCCCGGCACCCGCACACCAACATGGCGAAGGCCGCGCTCAACATGCTCACCCGCACCAGCGCGGCCGAACTCGCCGGCCAGGGCGTGCACATGTGCGCCGTCGACACCGGGTGGATCACCGACGAGAACCCGGCACCCCGGAAGGACCGGATCGCCGCCCGGGGGTTCCGCACCCCGCTGGACGTGGTGGACGGCGCGGCCCGGGTGTACGACCCGATCGTCCGCGGCGAGGCCGGGGATCCCGTGTCGGGGGTGTTCCTCAAGGACTACCGGGTCGCGGAGTGGTGACGCGCCCGCCCCGGCGGGCGGCCGGGGCGGCTCAGGTGTCGTAGCAGCCGCACCAGGGGGCGTCGAAACCGAGGCCGTCCGGGTACAGCTCGAAATGCACCCGGTCCTCCTCGTCGCCCTCCTCCACCTCGTCCTCCTCGTAGTCCTCGCGGACCAGGCCGAACAGCTCGCCGTCGACGTGCACGGAGAACGGGGCGATCGCGATGTCCCCGTACTCCCGGCCCGGCAGGGCGTCGAGCTCCTCCGCCAGCAACCGCTCGGCCCGCGCCGCGTCACCGGCGGGGCGTATCCGCGAGTCGAGGTGCCGGCCGGCGGCGTCGAAGAGGTGCAGGACGGCGCAGTACCGGCCGACGCCGAGGCAGAGCGCCGAGGCGAAGAACTGGCCGCCCTGCCAGCGGCCGATGGTGTCGGTGCGGTAGCCGGGCTGGTGACTGACCGGGATGACGTCGGGAACGTTCACGGTCGAACCGTAGGCGCCGCCTGTGACAACGGGCGCCGCCCGCGTCCAGGGCCCGAGCGGCGCTGCCCGGCTCAGCGGCCGGTGGGGAGGTTCGCCCCGCCGGTGCAGTCGAACACCACACCCGTGACGAAGGTGTTGGCGGCCAGCATGTGGATCGCCCGTGCGACGTCCTCCGCGCGCCCGACCCGGCCGGCCGGGGTGGTGGCGGCGAGGCCCTGGAACAGGGCGGCCCGCTGATCGGCCGGGACGCGGTCCCACCACGGGGTGTCGATCACGCCGGGCGAGACGGCGTTGACCCGCAGCGGGGCGAGCTCGACGGCCAGCGGCGGGACCATCGCCTCCAGGGCGCCGTTGATGGCGGCCAGTCCGGCGGTGCCGGGGAAGGCGGCGCGGGCCGAGGCGGCGGTGATCAGGGTGACGGAGCCGTCCTCGCGCAGGTGCGGGAGCGCGGCCTGGAGGACGCGCACCTGCGGCCAGAACTTGGCGTCGAAGCCGGTCGCGAGCTCCGCCAGGTCGAGCCGGGCGAACGGGCCGGCGCCGGCCGCGCCGCTGACCGCGACGACCAGGTGGTCCACCGTGCCGGTCCCGGCGAAGAACTCGGCCAGGGCCGCCGGGTCGGCCGCGTCCAGCCGGTGGCCGCTGCTCTTGCCGCCGATCCGGGCGACGGCGGCGTCCAGCCGGTCGCGGTCACGGCCGGTGACCACGACCTCGGCGCCGTCCGCGGCGAAGGCGCTGGCCGCGGCCTCGCCGATGCCCGAGCTGCCGCCCATGACGACGACGCGCTGTCCGGCGAAGAGGTTTGACGCAGTGCTCATGGTGGTGGGGCCCTTCGACTTGTCGAGACCGTTCGTTCCGACAATGATGGTTGTCGAGACTGTTAGTCTTGTCAAGCGGGGACAGAAGGAAAGGGAGCACCATGAGCGAGACCCAGGACGCCGAAGCGGGCGCCGAAGCGGACGCCGGAACGGCAGCCGAGACCGCTTCGCCCGCGCGCCCGCACACCGGCCGCCGCCGCAACGAGGCCGCCCACCGGGCGATCCTCGACGCCGCCCTGCACCTCCTCGCGGAGTCCGACGGCACACCCGTCACCATCGACGCCATCGCCCGCACCGCCGGCGTCGGCAAGCAGACCGTCTACCGGTGGTGGCCCTCCAAGGGCGCCGTCCTGCTCGACGCCCTCACCGACCGCGCCGACCAGGACGTCCACGGCCCCGACACCGGCGACCTCGGCGCCGACCTGCGGGCCTTCATCACCACCACCTTCGAGGCCGCCCAGCACGACACCACCGCCTCCGCGCTGCGCACCGTCGCCCGCGAGGCCGCCCGCGACCCCCACCTCGCCGAACTGATGCGCGGCTTCACCGCCGCCCGCCGCGGCGCGCTCCGCGAGCTCCTCGCCAGAGGCCGCGAGCGCGGCGAACTGGCCGAGCATGCCGACCTGGACCTCATCGCGGACCAGGTCTACGGGGTCTTCTGGTACCGCTTCCTGCTCGGTCACGCCACCTTGGACGCGGACACCGCGGAGCGGCTCGCCTCCTCGCTGACCAGGGGGAACGCGCCCGGCTAGGAGCCACCCGGTCCATCATTGACGGCACGCCCTGCCTGCTGCACGAGGAGCCCATGACGGCGGCCCGAAGTCGATTGCCGGAAACCCGCCGCCGCGCGAGCATCGTCGGATGGACACGGATGAGGGTCGGAAGCTGATCCGGGTTGTGCAGACCTGTTCCGCCAGCCCGTCACAGTGGGACGCCTGGACGGAAGACGGCCAGTACCTGTACCTCCGGTACCGGCACGGCGAGGGCTGCGTCGAGTGGCACCCCGGGCCTGACGAAGACGCCGACACACCGGAGTCCTGGAACGAAGGCCGCTCGGGGCTCCTCGTCGAATGGGACGACGGCACCGACGGTGGTGCCATCGGCCTTGAGGACTTCCTCGCAGCAGCGGGCTTGGCGCTGGCGCCGGGCGCCTCTGTGCGTTGAGGTCGTGGCACGCGGTCAGGTGCGAAGCCGGATGATGAGGGCAGCCGCGGCGTCGGCGCCGAGGACGACGTCGCCGCGCTTGACGCAGCGAGCCGCGACGGCCCGGAGCCGTTTCAGGCGGTTGATGCCCCGTTCGACGGTATTGCGCTTCTCCGGCAACGGGTAACTGGGCAAGTGCCGCTCCGGCCTTCGGCATCGGCCTGGCCGTGGCGCACCGCCGTTCGTAGCATGACGGGCAACCAACCACGGGAGGGCCCTCATGAACCGCAGTAGAACGACCTGGCTCGCCGCCCCCGCGCTGGCCGCGGGGATGCTGCTCGGCGCGGCTCCGGCGCACGCGAGCACCGGAGTGCGGGTCGACAGCGTGAACGTCCCCTACGGCTCGGCGATGACGGTGTACATCGACGTCGCGTACTCCTGCGAGGCCGGCGGGCCAGCCCGGGCCGCCGCCGTCATCGCCGAGGACCCGCGCACCGGCGCCCTCGGCACCACCCGGTTCGCCCCGAAGTGCACGGGCGCGACCGTGCAGACGAGCGTCCACGTCACGGTCGTGAACCGGAGCAACTACGTCGCCGGCGACACCGCGGTCGTCCGCTTCTCACTGCTCGACGTGAACGGCGGCGAGGCCGTCGGGACCATCGCCCGACTCACCATCGGCACCGCCTGACACGGCCACCGACGGTCACCCCGGCCGTCGGCTCCGGCCGTCACTCCGGCCGTCACTCCGGAAGTTCCCCGCCGTCCGGCCGCGCGGACGACCGGCCGGACGGGCCCTGGCCGAGCGGGGCGCGCCCGCGCACCAGCGGCAGGTACACCTCGTCCACGATCTCCACCAGGACGTCGTCCGGCGCGGTCGGCACCCCGCGCACCACGAACTCGTTGCGCAGCAGCACCACCGCCACCGTCGCCACCCGGGGGTGCAGCGCCTCGGGGGCCGCCTCGCCGCGGGCGACCGCGCGGCCCAGCACGGTGAGCCAGGGCGCGGCCGAGGCGTCGCCGGACTGGTCCTGCAGCTGCGACAGGAACTCGGCCGCGCCGCCGGCGGCGGCCAGCAGCTCGCGCAGCACGGAGCCCAGCGGGGAACTCCAGTGGCGGTTCGCCTGGCGCAGCAACTCCAGTACGTCGCCGCGCAGTTCGCCGGTGTCGGGGACCGGGGAGGCCTTCGCGAGCTGCTTGTACGCGGCGAGGCCGAGCGCCAGGCGGTTGGGCCAGCGGCGGTAGATGGCGTTCTTGTTGGTGCCGGCGCGGGCGGCGACCTTGTCCATGGTCAGCCCGGCGTACCCGCCCTCGGCGAGTTCCTCGACCGCCGCGCCCAGGATCGCCTCTTCCAGCGCCGCTCCGCGCCGCCGCGTCTGCCCGGCCATGCCGCCGCCCTCTCCGTGGAGCCCTCCGCGGACCTCTCCACGGACCGCCCCATCCTTCTTGCCGTCGGCGCCACCCGGCAACTAGGGTACTTGGCGTACCGTAAATCCCCTCTCACCGAAAGGCGGAAGAACGTGCGCGCCAAGGGAATCAGCTACGACACCGGATTCATCAGGAACGGAACCTCCTCCCGAACCCGCTTCGACCCCGAAGTGGTCGAACGCGAGATGAGGATCATCCGGGACGAGCTGCACTGCAACGCGGTCCGCATCATGGGCGGCGACGCCGACCGGGTCGAACTCGCCGCCCGGTGCGCCGCGGCCCTCGGCCTGGAGATCTGGTACTCACCGTACCCTCTGGAGCAGACCGCCGAGGAGATGCTGGAGCTGTTCGCCGACTGCGCCGAGCGCGCGGAGCGACTGCGCCGGGACGGGGCCGAGGTGGTCTTCGTGACCGGCGCCGAACTCAGCCTGATGAACCCGGGCTTCCTGCCCGGAGCCGACACGGCGGAGCGGGTCGCCCTGCTCGCCCGGCCCGAGCAGCTGCGCGAACAGCTCGGACCGGTCAGCCGCCGGGTCAACACCTTCCTCGGCCGGGCGGTGGCCGCGGTGCGCGCACGCTTCGGCGGGCGGGTGACGTACGCCGCGGTGCCGCTGGAGCGGGTGGACTGGGAACCCTTCGACCTGGTCTCACTGGACCTATACCGCGACGCCGGGACCGCCGACCGCTTCGCCGCCGGCGTCCGCGAGCTGACCGCCCAGGGCAAGCCGGTCGCCGTCACCGAGTTCGGGTCCGCCACCTACCGCGGCGCCGGCGACCACGGCGCCCGCGGCCTGGACATCGTCGAGTACGACGCCGACGGACCGGTCCGCCTCGACGGCAGCTACCAACGCGACGAGGCCGGACAGGCCGCCTACCTCCGTGAACTGCTGGAAGCCTTCGACACCGGCGGCATCGACGCCACCTTCGTCTTCACCCTCGCCCTCTACGACCACGTCCATCGCCCGCACGGCGACCCCCGCGACGACCTCGACCTCGCCAGCTACGGCATCACCAAGACCTACGAGGACCACCCGGGCACCACCCACCCCGGCGTCCCCTGGGACCCGAAGGAAGCCTTCTTCACCCTCGCCGAGTACTACGCCGCCCACTGACCCACCCTCCCCACCCCGCTGCGCGAGAAGTCGGCCCCGCCGACTTCTCATGCGACACCACTCCAGCGAACCCCGCATCCACCCCCAGGCCACTCGGGCGCCGGCGCACTGCTGCGCAGGAAGTCGAATACGTGACTCTGCTGGCGAAGTCGTTCGGGGTGGGTGTGGGGGCGGTAGGTTCCTGCTGGTTGGGGTGGGTTGGCTGTCTGTGGGGGTGGGCTGTGCT
>NZ_JBSFWR010000173.1:0-9073 GCF_053594915.1 Kitasatospora sp. NPDC002543
GCCTCCTCGTACGCGTCGTACGGGGCGTCCTCCTCGTACGGCGGGGGCTCCTCGTCGATCGGAGCGGCGGGCTGCTTCGACCCGGCGGCGGGGGCCTCGAAACCGGGGAGCGGAAGGTCGTCAAAGAGGCTACTCATGGCACATCGAGTCTATGGCCACCGACCGACAAGCCCGCCCGCCCGCCCCGGAGGATCCGGGCGGACGGGCTGCGGTTCCCGGGGCGTCTCAGACCAGGCGGCGGGCGGTGGCCCAGCGGGTCAGCTCGTGGCGGTTGCTGAGCTGCAGCTTGCGCAGGACGGCGGAGACGTGGCTCTCGACCGTCTTCACCGAGATGAACAGCTGCTTGGCGATCTCCTTGTAGGCGTAGCCGCGGGCGATCAGCCGCAGGACCTCGCGCTCGCGCTGGGTGAGCCGGTCCAGGTCCTCGTCCACCGGCGGGGTGTCGGTCGCGGCGAAGGCGTCCAGCACGAAGCCGGCCAGCCGGGGCGAGAACACCGCGTCGCCGTCGGCGATCCGGAAGATCGCGTTCACCAGGTCGGTGCCGGTGATGGTCTTGGTGACGTAGCCGCGCGCGCCGCCGCGGATGACGCCGATGACGTCGTCGGCGGCGTCCGACACCGACAGCGCCAGGAACTTCACCCCGCCCTGCTCCCCCATCACCCCGACCGAGCGGCGCAGTACCTCGACGCCGCCGCCGCCCGGCAGGTGGACGTCGAGCAGCACCACGTCCGGCCTGGTCTCGGCGACCACGCGGACCGCCGAGTCCACGTCGTCGGCCTCGCCGACCACGTCGATGCCGGTCACCTCGGTGCGGCCGATCTCGGCCCTGACCCCGGTCCGGAACATCCGGTGGTCGTCCACCAGCACGACTCTGGCCGTGCTTCCCCGGCCTCCGGCCGGGGGGACTCCCATCGGAGCTGCCTCAGTCATCCGTTCTCTCCATCTCCAGCTCGACCTCCGTGCCGCCGCCCGCTGCCGGCCGCACCCGAGCGGTGCCGCCGTTGCGCTTCATCCGGCCGATGATCGACTCCCGTACGCCCATCCGGTCCTCGGGCACCGTGTCGGGGTCGAAGCCGGGGCCGTGGTCGCGGACGAACACCGACACCGTCTTCCCCTCCACCTCGGCGTAGACCTGGACCGGTCCCCCGCCACCGTACTTGGCCGCGTTGACGGTCGCCTCCCTCGCGGCCTGCATCTGTGCCGCGATCCGCTCGTCCATCGGGCAGTCGCCGACGATCACCAGTTCGACCGGGACGCCGTGCCGGTCCTCGACCTCGGCGACGGCGGCCCGCAGGGTCTCCGCCATGGTGTCCGGCGCGGCCTCGGCGGCGGCCTCCGGGCGGTACAGCCACAGCCGCAGCTCGCGCTCCTGGGAGCGGGCCAGCCGCAGCACCTCCTTGGGGTCCTCGGCCCGGCGCTGGATCAGGGTCAGGGTGTGCAGCACGGAGTCGTGGATGTGCGCGGCGATCTCGGCCCGCTCCTGGGCCCGGATGCGGGCCGTGCGCTCCGCCCCGAGGTCCTGCCACAGCCGCAGGCCGTACGGGCCGAGCAGCACCAGCACGCCGGCCAGCACCGCGAGCGAGGCCTCGACCACCGAGCCGAGCGTGGAGCCGCTGCCCTGCATGGCGAGCAGCGCGATGGTGCCGGCCACCGCCAGCAGCACGCCCGCGCCGACCCGGGTGTAGGCGCCGCGCCGCTTCTCGCCCTCCTCGATGCCGAACCAGCGCTGCCAGCGCGAGTCGTCGGCCTGCCGCCAGACCAGCGCCACGCCGACGCCGATCGCCAGCAGCGGCCAGGTGTACGGCTTGGCGGTCTGCAGGCCGAGCACGTTGAGCAGGGCGATCAGGCCGATCACCGTCATCACCAGGGCGGCGAGCTGGCCGAGGCCTCCCTGCCCGCCCTTGCCGGCCGGTGCGGCCTCCTCGCCCTCCGCCGGGGCGGTCACCGGCTCGCCCTGCAGGGTGTGCTGGAGCAGCCGGCGCATCCGGCCCACCCAGCCGGCGGCCTGGCCGCCCTTGTCCAGCAGGCCGCCCTGCAGCCCGGGCGAGGCCGGGACGAACACCCCGTTGACGTACACCCACTGGGCGCCGCCGCGCTGCGAGGGCTCGCCGATGCCTATCGGCACCACGAACCAGAACGCGGCGTACAGCAGCGCGCCGATCCCCTGCGCGAAGAAGAGCACGACGAAGGCGATCCGCACCCACCGCACCGGCAGCCCGAGGTGCACCGCCAGGCCGTGCGCGACGCCGCCCAGCATCCGCCCCTGCGGACTGCGGTAGAGCCGCCGGTAGGGCGGCCGCTCGCCGTCGGGCGCGCTCGGGTCGGCGCCGGCCGACGACGCGGTGTCGGGGGCGATGGATCGGGGATCGGTACCGGGGGCTGCCACGCCACCGATGGTTCCACGCGCGTACCCGCGGGCGCATCAGGGTGTGTCCCCATCCCGTATCAGGGACAAGTCAGGGTACGGACAGGGGTCCACCCGGTTGGGCCGGGCCGTCCGCTGCCGGAAGGATGGTGCCCATGACCGAGGACCCCCGCATCGAGGAGGCCGGGCCCGCCGCCCCGCCGGAACCGGACCGCCCGCCCCTGACCCGTGCCGAGCACCACCGCGTGGTGGCCGGCGTCTGCGGCGGCCTCGGCCGGCACCTGGACATCGACCCGGTGGTCTTCCGGGTCGTCACGGTGGTGCTCTGCCTCTCCGGCGGCCTCGGGCTGTTCCTGTACGGCCTGGCCTGGCTGATCGTGCCGACCGACGACGGCTCCAAGGGCCGCGGCGGGCGCACCGAGCTCCAGCGGGTGCTCACCGGGCGGGTGGACGGCCAGTCGGTCGGCGCGGTGCTGCTGACCGTGATCGGCACCGGGGTGTTCTTCTCCTCGATGGACGACGGGGACCAGATGTTCCCGCTGCTGCTGCTCGCCGCCCTGGTCTTCCTGGCCGTGCGCTACGACCCGGAGCGCCGCCGGGGCCGCGGGCGCGAGCGCCGCGGCGGCCCGTACGACCGTCACTTCCCCGAGTCGGACTCCACCGGGGCCACCGGGAGCAGCGCGGGCACCGGGGCCTACCGCTGGCCGCGGCCGGAGCAGGACGGATCGGCCCCGGCCGGTCCCGCCGCCTCCCGCGCCGCCGGGAAGGGCCCCGCCGACAGCCCGCCGCCCGGCCCCGGCGGCTACCTGTGGGACCCGCGCCACCCCGAGCGCAACCCGTACGGGGGCGCCGGCCCGGCCACCCCGACGCCGCCCTACGGCACGCCGACGCCGCCGTACGGCACCCCGGTGCCGCCGGCCGGCGGCCCGGCCCAGCCCTGGTGGCAGCGGGCCGACCTGCCGAAGGGCGACCCGCTGCGCAAGGAGAGCCCGGAGCCCCGTCCCGAGCCCGCCGCCGCGCGGCGCCCCCGGGAGCGCTCGGCACTCGGCTTCTTCGGCTTCCTGCTGGCGGTCGGCGCGGCCACCGCGGTCTGGGCCGCCTCCGCCGGCCACCACAACCCCACCGTGCTGGGCGCCACGGTGCTGGCCACCGCGCTGCTGGTGGTGGGCCTGACGCTGCTGGTCGGCGCGAGGTACGGCCGGGCCCGCCGGCTGGCGGTGACCGGTCTGCTGCTCACCCTGGCGCTGGCCTTCGTGGGCCACTCGCCGAACTCCGTGCGCGACGCCGTCGGCAACCGCGACTGGACCGTCTCCTCGGCGGCCGACCTTCGGGACCGGTACAACCTCGGCGCCGGGCAGCTCGACCTGGACCTGTCCGCGCTCGACCCGGCCGGGGCCACCCTCGGCACCAAGGTCGACCTCGGCACCGGCGACATGACCGTCCTCGTACCGGACGACGTGACGGTGAACGTGGTGACCAGGGTCGGCCTGGGCAACGTCTCCGTCCCCGGTGAGAAGGGCGACAGCACCGGGCGGCACGACTACTCGATCGGCCCTGCCAACGGGCAGCCGAGCAAGGGCACCCTCAATCTCGAACTCGGAATCGGGCTCGGCAACATCAAGGTGGTCCAGCAGTGAGGAAGCACCGGATCGACCTGTT
Organism: Kitasatospora sp. NPDC002543; assembly: GCF_053594915.1. NCBI lineage: Bacteria > Bacillati > Actinomycetota > Actinomycetes > Kitasatosporales > Streptomycetaceae > Kitasatospora > Kitasatospora sp. NPDC002543. The sequence goes on from NZ_JBSFWR010000173.1 coordinate 4,025, forward strand.
CTCGCTGATCGCGGGCGCGCTGTTCACCGTGATCGCCGTGGTCTACCTGGTCGCGGCGGTCAACGACCAGTCGGTGAACGGGCGGATCGTCATCCCGGTCACCTTCCTCGTGCTCGGCGCCGGCGGCCTGGCCGGCGCCGTCGCGGCGGTGGCCAGGCGCGGTCGGCCCGACCGCGAGGAATGACCGGCCGCCGACCGGCCGGCCCCGGCCCTCAACCCTGCTGCGGGCCCAGGGTCAGCTGGTCCCCGGTCTTGCTGACGGCGTACTTGGGCAGCGGCTTGACCGCCGGCCCGTTGACCACCGCGCCGGTCGCGGCGTCGAACCGGGAGCCGTGGCAGGGGCAGTACAGCTGGCCGTTCTTCGGCGCGTCCACGGCGCAGCCCGCGTGGGTGCACACCGCGGAGAAGGCGCAGTACTGGCCGGCCTTGGGCTGCACGATGTAGACGGCGTCCCCGGTGGCCGGGTCCTTGACCTGGGCCGAGCCGCCGACCGGCACGCTCGCGGCGGGCACCGTGGGGGCCGGCGCCGCGGTGCCCGGCGCCGGGGCGGTGGAGACCGGGGCGGCCGACTTCTCGGGTGCGGCCGACCTGTCCCGGCCGAAGGTGCGGGTCAGCGAGCCGGTGAGCAGCCCCGCCCCGCCGATCGCGACGGCCGCGATGCCGCCGTCCACCAGGGCCCGGCGCTTGACGTGGTCCTCGCCCAGCCCGCGCGCGCGGTCCCGCCCGGCCCGGCGGGCCAGGTAGCCGTCCACCGACAGGTACGGCGTGCCGGCGAGCAGCAGCGGGGTCCAGGCCATCAGGTAGGCCAGGTCGTTGCCGAGGTAGTACGGCGAGACGCTCCAGCTGACGGTCAGCCACAGGCTGAGGTTGAGCAGCGCGCCGCCGAGCGCGGCGACCCGGCCCCAGAGGCCGAGCAGGGTGCCGAGGCCCACCGCCAGCTCGCCGAAGGCGATGGAGAGCGCGAACAGGGTCGGGTGGTCGAGGGCGGGGCCGAGCAGGAAGGAGATCGGGCTGCCGCCCGCCTTGGCGGCCTGGGTCTGCGAGACGAAGGACGCCGGGTCGCCCGCTCCGGCCAGGAAGTGGGCGTCGGAGAGCTTGTCGAGGGCGGCGTAGACGAAGGTGACGCCGAGGAAGAGCCGCAGCGGCAGCAGCGCGTACGTGGACGCGAGTGCCCTGCGCTGTGCCGCCCGGGCGGCCCGGCCGGCCGCGTCCCCGCCGGCCGGCACCGGGTTGCTGGCCTCCGACATCCCTCACACCTTCCCTCACCGCCCGCCACTCCCTGACGGGTCCGGTCCGCATTCTGCCCGCTCCCGCCCGCTTTCGGTGGGAGGTCCCTTCCGGGGAGCGGCGCCCGCACCGCAAAACGGTCGCGCCGTCGCTCCCTCCAGTACGGGAACGACGGCGCGACCGTTCAGGCACCGGCCTCAGGGCGACGGAACGCCCCGGCGGCCGGCGGGAGTGGTCACTCCCACTCGATGGTGCCCGGCGGCTTGCTGGTGACGTCGACGACGACGCGGTTCACGTCGCGGACCTCGTTGGTGATCCGGGTGGAGATCTTCGCCAGCACGTCGTACGGCAGGCGCGACCAGTCGGCGGTCATGGCGTCCTCGGAGGAGACCGGGCGCAGCACGATCGGGTGGCCGTAGGTGCGGCCGTCGCCCTGCACGCCCACGCTGCGGACGTCGGCGAGCAGCACGACCGGGCACTGCCAGATCTCGCGGTCCAGACCGGCCGCGGTCAGCTCCTCGCGGGCGATCGCGTCGGCGTCGCGGAGCAGGTCCAGGCGCTCCTTGGTGACCTCGCCGACGATCCGGATGCCCAGGCCCGGGCCCGGGAACGGCTGGCGCTGGACGATCTCCTCCGGCAGGCCCAGCTCCTGGCCGACCATCCGGACCTCGTCCTTGAACAGCTTGCGCAGCGGCTCGACCAGCTGGAACTGGAGGTCCTCCGGCAGGCCGCCGACGTTGTGGTGGGACTTGATGTTGGCGGTGCCCTCGCCGCCGCCGGACTCCACCACGTCCGGGTACAGGGTGCCCTGGACCAGGAAGTCGACCGACTCGCCCTGCTCGCCGGCCTCGGCGACGATCTCCGCCTGGGCCTGCTCGAAGACCCGGATGAACTCCCGGCCGATGATCTTGCGCTTCTCCTCGGGGTCGGAGACCCCCTTCAGCGCGTTCAGGAAGCGCTCGGAGGCGTCGACGACCTTCAGCTGGACGCCGGTGGCGGCCACGAAGTCCTTCTCGACCTGCTCGGTCTCGCCCTTGCGCATCAGGCCGTGGTCGACGTAGACGCAGGTCAGGCGGTCGCCGATGGCCTTGTTGACCAGGGCCGCCGCGACCGCGGAGTCCACGCCGCCGGACAGGCCGCAGATGGCGCGCTTGTTGCCGACCTGCTCGCGGATCAGGGCGATCTGCTCGTCGACCACGCTGCCGGTGGTCCAGGTCGGGGAGATGCCGGCGCCGCGGTAGAGGAAGTGCTCCAGGACCTGCTGGCCGTGGTCGGAGTGCAGCACCTCGGGGTGGTACTGGACGCCGTAGAGCCGGGCCTCGTCGTTCTCGAAGGCCGCGACCGGGACCAGGTCGGTGGAGGCGGTGACGGCGAAGCCCTCCGGGGCCGCCGAGCAGGCGTCGCCGTGCGACATCCACACCGAGTGCTGCGCCGGGACGCCCTCGAACAGGGTGGAGCCGGTGCGGGAGACGGTCAGCGGGGTGCGGCCGTACTCGCGGGCGCCGTTGTTGTCGACGGTGCCGCCGAGGTGCTTGGCCATCAGCTGGAAGCCGTAGCACATGCCGAAGACCGGGACACCGGCCTCGAAGACCGAGCGGTCGATCTGCGGCGCGCCCTCTTCGTAGACCGACGACGGGCCACCGGAGAGGATGATCGCCTTGGGGTTCTTGGCGAGCATCTCGGCGACCGGCATGCTGCTCGGCACGATCTCGCTGTAGACCCGCGCCTCACGCACCCGACGGGCGATGAGCTGGGCGTACTGGGCGCCGAAGTCGACCACCAGGACGGGGTCGTTGTCCGACGCGGACTGGACGGGAATTGCAGAGGACACGGACGGCCTTCCGGCAGCGGTATCGAGGTTGTCACACGGGGCCGCCTCCCCTACGGGGCTGCGGCTGCGGACGGTGTGGGGTGTCTGGACACCGATTCTACCGGGCTGTCCGGTTTCACTCGTCTGCCCGTCCGATGAACCGTGACCGGGCGGGGCCGCGGTTCGTTGCTTCCTACGAACGTACGGCCGCGCCGCGTCCGCCAGACGCGCCGCCCGCCCCCGCGGGGGCACCGCCGTACGGCAGCAGGACCACGCGTGGAGTTCCACCCCAGTCCACCGGCGCACGTGGTGCCGCCGCCCGGTCCGCCGGGCGGCCGGTTCCGTGGGACCGTGCGCGGGTGCCGCGGCCGGCCAGCAGGGGACAGCGACCCCGGCCGCGACTGGGCCGAGAGGTGGGACGGCCGGAGTCCGGGGACGCCCGGGACCGGCCGTCGCACCCCCGGTCCGAACCGGTGCGCGCCCGGCGCACCTCCCCTCCGCCCCGCGCCGCTACGCGCGTCCCCGTGCGCCACAACCATTCGATCCACTACTCACCGTGATCATCGATGGCGCCCCCGGGGGGAAATGCTCTGTGCCGAACTGTGCCGAACCGGTTGCAGAGCGAGCCCTCCGTCCAGCACGATGCTCGTTGTAAGCGGTTCTCCCGGCGCCTGACGGCCACCGAGGAGGCCCGCGACGGTGTTCTCCGCAGCCGTGCCGCAGGGGAGGCGGCAGCGGCCCTCACTTCACGCTCCGTGAGCGTGGGACCGGCGCATACCCGCGCCCCGACCCACCGCGTACGGGCGTGCACGCCCCGCGTGCGACCGGCCACCCACGCCGGAGCCGCGCGGCGCACCACGAAGCCAACCGACACGACGGCGCCCCTCCCCCGGCGCCGTCACCCCAGCACCGGCGCGGCCCTGACGCCGAGTGCTGAACGACAAAGGGCCCCGTTCCCCCGCGGGGCCCTTTGCCCTTCCCGGGGACACCCGCGCCCGGGGACGCCCCGGCGAAGGACGCCGGCCGGGGCCGCTCCTTCCGGAGCGCCCGCTCAGGGGTGCTTGCGCCAGACGCTCGGGTCGACCGGATCCTCGGCCGGGGGCGGCGGCACCGCACCGGGCACCGGCGCCCCGCCGGCCGGGGCGGGCCGCTCCTCGTGGGAGGCGAGCACCTCGCTCACCGCGTTCCCGGGGGCGAACGGCCCGTCCTGCGGAGCGGCCGCCTGCGACGGCACGCCGTAGCCCGGATCCCCCTGGGCCGGATCCCCCTGGGCCGGACCGCCCGGCACGGGGCCGCCCTGGGCCGGGACGCCGTGCGCCGGCGTCGCGTACGGCACCTCCGGCGGCACCGTCCCCGGGTACGCCGTGCTCCCCCCGGCCCGGGCGAACGGGGACTCGGCGTACGGCACGGCACCGCTCGCCGCGCCCTCCCCCCGGCCGCGGACGGCCGCCAGCAGCGGCGGCACCGCCAGCGCGCCGACCAGCGCCCAGACCGCGTTGGCCACGAGCACGCTCAGGAACGCGAGCCCCGCCGACTCCTCCTGGGAGAGCTCCATCCGCCCCGCGCCGGTCCAGCCCGAGGTGGACATGGTCCGTGTCATCAGCACGCCGGAGACGGTCATCAGCAGGGTCAGCGCCCCCGCGTGCAGGGCCGCGAGGCGCAGCCGGTCGACCGGGTCGAGCCCCCGCCGGAAGGCCACCCAGCCGAGCAGGGCCGCCGAGGCGAGCGCGAGCAGGCCGGCCCAGCGCCAGTCGCCGGTCAGGTCGTGCAGGTCGAAGAAGGAGAAGTCGGTCCCGGTGCTGCGGTCGTCCCAGGAGTTCTCGCTCCGGGAGTCGTCGCCGCCGGACAGGCCTGAGTGCGCCCGGAAGGTCGCCCCCGATCCGAAGCCGAGCAGGGTGAGGCCGAGGTTGGGCAGGAAGGCCAGCGAGATCCCGGTCCGCGCCCCGCTGTCGCTGTCGACCGCGACCAGCACGAAGGCCGTCACCGAGGCCAGCCCCACCGTGACCGCCAGC
>NZ_JBSFWR010000174.1:0-9023 GCF_053594915.1 Kitasatospora sp. NPDC002543
AGGTCTGGCAGTGGATCCACAACGGGGTCGTGCTGTCCGACACCGGCGAGAAGGCCACCGCGGAGCTGGTCCGCGCCCTGGTCGCCGGGGAGTCGCTCCCGTCCCGCTCCGTCGCTCAGATCTCCCGCAGGTACTCCGTCATCACCTGGAGGAACCGTTCCGGCTCCTCCAGGTTCGGCATGTGGCTCGATTCCTCGAACAGCTCCCAGCGCACGTCGCCGATCCGGTCCAGGAACGGCTCCAGGGTCGCGGGCGTCGCCTCGTCGTGGCGGCCGGAGACGACCAGGGTCGGCACGTCGATCCGGTCGCAGGCGTCCTCCACCGACCAGTCCTTCAGCGTGCCGACGACGTGGAACTCGCTCGGCCCGTTCATCGTGTAGTAGACGGTCGGGTCGTTGTACACCTCGTAGAACGAGGCGAGGTAGTCGCGCGGCCAGGGCGTCAGCCGGCAGACGTGGCGCTCGTAGAAGACCCGCATCGCCTCCTGGTACTCGGGGTCGCCGGTGGTGCCCGCGCTCTCGTGGCGGCGCAGCGTGTCGTCGACGCCGGGCGGCAGCTGGGCGCGCAGCTCCGCCGCCGCCCGGAGCCAGAGCGGGTACGAGGCGGGGGCGTTGGCGATGACCAGGCCGCGCAGGCCGGCCGGTCGGCGGCCGGCGTGGGCGGTGGCGAGCAGACCGCCCCAGGAGTGGCCGAACAGGACGTAGTCGCCGCCGATGCCGAGGTGGCCGATCAGGTTGTCGAGCTCGTCGAGGAAGAGCTCGGGGGTCCAGAAGTCGGCGCCCCGGTCCGGCAGGTGGGTCGATCCGCCGTTGCCCAGCTGGTCGTAGTGGACGACCGGGACGCCCGCCGCCTCCGCCAGCAGGGAGAGGTTGAGCAGGTAGTCGTGGGTGCTGCCGGGGCCGCCGTGGACGACCACGAGGGCCGGCCCGCCGCCGAGTTCGCCGGTGACCCGGTACCAGGTCTCGTGGTCGCCGAAGGGTGCGGTGGCCTTGGTCGTGGGAGGCGGGTTGGGAGGCAGTGTCGTCACGCCGTGAGGCTACGAGGGGGAGGTCGGCGGGCCTACCCCTAGGCACCCCAGAGGGGCCCCGGCCAGCCGGTTCACGCCCCTCCGCCCCGGATTAGGGGGACCGGCCCGGCCGTGCCGGCAGTACTGTCGGCACCGCAGAGGACGAGACCGGCGGACCGACGGAGGAGAGAGGCGTGAGCCAGGGCACGGCAGAGGCGTCGACGGGGCAGCCCGCGAGCGCGCCGGAGCACGCCCGGGAGGCGGCCGTCGGGGCCGTCGCCGCGCCGCCGGTCCCGCTGGAGGAGCGGCAGCGCCGGTTCAAGGCCGCCATGGGCCGCTACCCGAGCGGGGTCGCCATCGTGACCACCGCCGATGCCTCCGGCGCCCGGTGGGGGTTCACCGCCACCTCCTTCTGCTCGGTCTCGATGGCGCCGCCCCTGGTGCTGTTCTGCCTGGCGAAGTCGGCCCAGTGCCACCCCGCCTTCCTCACCGCCCGGTCCTGGGTGGTGCACGTGGCGGCGGCGGAGCAGGCGGAGCTGGCCCTGCGCTTCGCCACCCGGGACGCCGACAAGTTCGGCGGCCGGCGGATCACCCCGAGCACCGACGGGCACCCCGTGCTGGACGGCTCCTGCGCCGTCCTGGAGTGCACCACCCGCGACCGGTATGACGGCGGCGACCACACCATCGTGGTCGGCGAGGTGACGGACGCGCAGGTCCTCGGGGACCGGCCGGTCGTCTACTTCCAGCGGGACTTCCGCACGCTGTCGGCCCTCTGAGCCACCCGACGCCCCAGCGCCGGCCGCACCGGCCGGCGCCCGATCCGAGGAGCACCCGTGTCCGACACCGCCACCGCGGCGCCCGAGGCCGACGCCATCGCCGCCACCACCGAGACCGTCGAGGTCGTCGAGGAGGACCTCCTGGTCGAGGAGGTCTCCATCGACGGCATGTGCGGCGTCTACTGAGCCGGGAGACCGACGTGTTCGACGCGACCCGCCCCTACCGGTGTTCGCCCCGAGTGGCGCTGCGCCCCGAGCCGTTCGGGGCGCTGGCCTACGACTTCGGCACCCGTCGGCTCTCGTTCCTCAAGACCAGGCTGCTGGTCGACGTCGTCCAGGGGCTGGAGCGGGCGGCCGACGTGCACTCCGCCCTGGTCGCCGCCGGTGTCCCCGAGCCGCAGCGCGCCCCCTACCTGCGGGCGCTGGCCGGCCTGGCCGAGACGGGCGTGATCGAACCGCAGGACCACCACAAGGAAGAAGGCAGTACCCCGTGAAGCTGGTCGACCAGTTCGCCGCCGGCCTGGACAGCCCGATCTGCCTGACCTGGGAACTGACCTTCGCCTGCAACCTGGCCTGTGTGCACTGCCTGTCCTCCTCGGGCCGCCGGGACCCGCGCGAGCTGACCACCGAGCAGTGCAAGGCCGTCATCCGCGAGCTCCAGCGGATGCAGGTGTTCTACGTCAACCTGGGTGGCGGCGAGCCCACCGTCCGGCCCGACTTCTGGGAGCTGGTCGAGTACGCCACCGACCACCAGGTCGGCGTGAAGTTCTCCACCAACGGCGTGCGGCTCACGCCCGAGCGGGCCCGCTGGCTCGCCGCGAGCGACTACGTGGACGTGCAGATCTCCCTGGACGGCGCGACCGCCGAGGTGAACGACGCCGTCCGGGGCGCGGGGTCGTTCGCCACCGCGGTCCGCGCGATGGAGAACCTGGCCGAGGCCGGCTTCCGCGGTTTCAAGATCAGCGTGGTGGTGACCCGGGAGAACGTCGGCCAGCTCGACGAGTTCGCCGCGCTCGCCGCCCGCTTCGACGCCCAGCTGCGGATCACCCGGCTGCGCCCGTCCGGCCGCGGCGCGGAGGTCTGGGACCGCCTCCACCCCACCGCCGAGCAGCAGCGCGAGCTGTACGAGTGGCTGCTGGTGCACGGCGAGTCCGTCCTGACCGGCGACTCCTTCTTCCACCTGAACGCCCTCGGCTCCGGGCCGCTGCCGGGCCTCAACATGTGCGGCGCGGGCCGGGTGGTCGCCCTGATCGACCCGGTCGGCGACGTCTACGCCTGCCCGTTCGTGATCCACGAGCAGTTCCTGGCCGGCAACGTCCTGGAACCGGGCGGCTTCGCCGGGGTCTGGCGGGACTCCCCGCTGTTCCGGAGCCTGCGCGCGCCCCAGTCGGCGGGGGCCTGCGCGAGCTGCTCCGCCTACGACGCCTGCCGCGGCGGGTGCATGGCCGCCAAGCTCTTCACCGGTCTGCCGCTCGACGGCCCCGACCCCGAGTGCGTCCGCGGCCACGGCGACCTCGCCCTCACCACCGCCGGCGCGGTCCCCGCGCCCGCCCACGACCACTCCCGCCGGCGCCGCGCCCCCGTCCCCGTCACCATCGGCCGCCGTCCCGACCCTGCCACGCCGCCGACCGCCGCCCGCCCCTGCGACACCAGCCCCCTGGACCTCGCCGTCCGCTAGGGCCCGGGGCCCGGCTGCCGGAACGCCGGACGGGCCGCCTCCGCCGGGTGGCGGGGGCGGCCCGTCCGGCGTCCGCTCGGGGCGGTGCCGGGTCAGGCGCCGATGCTGCGCGGGTGGCGGAAGAAGTTGTCGCGGTCGTAGCGGCGCTTCACGTCGACCAGGCGCGGGTAGTTCTCCGCGTAGTAGGCCTCGCGCCAGTTCTCCAGCCTGGTGCTGGGGAAGTTGACGTAGGCGCCGCTGGCGATGCGGTCGAGGACCGTCGCGCCGGCGTCGACCCAGGCCGCGGCGGCCGGGCCGTCCTGGTCGTTGGGCTTGTCGAGCTCGGCGACGTAGCCCAGGACGTACAGGGCGTCCCGGTTGACGTAGGCGGTGTCGGTGCGGCCGACCCGGCTCACCTGGCCGCCGAGGCCCATGCAGTGCAGGAAGCGGCGCTGGCCGGCCCGGCGGTCGGCGTCGAAGGCCTGGACCAGGTCGGTGATGCCCGCCGCGCCCTGCCGCTCGGCGACGAAGCGGTACGCCTCCTGCTCGTAGGCGGTCCGCGGGAGCGTCGCGCCCGGCGTCTGGCCGACCCGGTGGCACTGGTCCTGGGTCAGCTCGCCGCAGTGGTAGACCTCCATCTGCGCCTGGGCGTAGGTGCCCTCGGCCACCACCCGGGTGAGGGGCGCGGCGTTGACCGCCCCGGCGAATCCGTCCAGGATCGCGTCCAGTTCGGCCTTCGGGCCCTGGTAGCAGCCGGTGAGCAGGACGGTCGGCGTGTTGCCGGGCGCCGCGTCGGGCAGCGCCAGGATGAAGGCGGAGCCGAAGCTGTCGGGGCCGTCGACGAGGGAGTCCTGCCACGCCGCGAACAGGCTCTCGGCCTTCGACCAGTCCCAGGTCAGGCTGAAGTAGACCTGGGTGGGGGCGTCGATCGGCCGGACCTCGAAGTCCACCACCACGCCGAAGTTGCCGCCGCCGCCACCGTTCAGCGCCCAGAACAGGTCGGGCTCGTTGCCGGCGGTGGCCCGGACGGTCCGGCCGTCGGCCAGCACGATCGTCTGGGCCACCACCCGGTCCGAGCCGAGGCCGAACTTCCGGCTCTGGTAGCCGATTCCGCCGCCCGGGATGAACCCGCCGGGGCAGACCGTGGCGCAGGTGCCGGCGACCACCTGCTTGCCGTACGGGGCCAGGGCGCTGAGCGCGTCGACCGACTTCGCCCCCGGGCCGATGTGCACCGTGCCGCCGGTCGCCACGGCCTGGTTCAGCCGGGAGGTGTCGACGACCAGGCCGTCGCCGGTGGACCAGCCGGAGAAGTTGTGGCCGCCGCTCCTGGTCCGCAGCCCGAGGCCGTTGTACTGCGCGAAGGAGATCGCGGTGCGCACGTCCCCGGGTGTCTCGCAGTACACGATGCCCTGCGGGGCGACCGCGTCGTAGCTGGCGATCTGGAGCTGCTTGGCCAGGTCGTAGCCCGGGTCCGAGGGCAGCACCAGGGAACCCTGGAGCCGGTTGCGCAGCCGCAGCCACTCGGTGGCCGGGGCGCCCCAGACCGGCGCGGCGGCCGAGCCGGCGCCGATCACGGCGGTGGCCAGGGCCAGTCCGCCTCCGCCGCGGAGCAGAGTCCGCCTACTGATCATGTTTCCCCCCTGCCGGGGGCCCGGCACCCGCGGTGCGCGGGGCCCCCGAAGCTCGAACGCGTTTCATCGAGAACGTATGTGCGCGTGATCCGGCCGGACCACCCCTAAGTCCCCCCTCCGAGCTGACGTGACGTCAGTCACGGGGCGAGCGGGCGCGCGAACGCACGGGAGCTCAACTCGGCTATGAGGAAGGCCAGTTCCAGCGACTGCTGGCTGTTCAGCCGGGGGTCGCAGGCGGTCTCGTAGCGGTCGGCGAGCGCGATGTCGTCGATCTCCTGCGCCCCGCCGGTGCACTCCGTGACGTCGTCGCCGGTGAGCTCGACGTGGATGCCGCCCGGGTGGGTGCCCAGCTCGCGGTGGACCTCGAAGAAGCCCTCGACCTCGTCGGCGATCGCGTCGAAGTGGCGGGTCTTGTAGCCGCTGGCCGACTCGTAGGTGTTGCCGTGCATGGGGTCGCACTGCCAGACCACCTGGTGCCCGGAGGCCGTGATCCGCTCCACGATCGGGGGGAGCACCTCGCGGATCCGCCCGCTGCCCATGCGGCTGATCAGGGTGAGCCGGCCCGGCACCCGGTGCGGGTCGAGCCGCTCGACGTACTCCAGGGCCTGTTCAGGGCTGGTCCCCGGGCCCAGCTTCAGGCCGATCGGGTTCGCGAGCAGTTCGGCGAGGGCGATGTGGGCGCCGTCGAGCTGCCGGGTGCGCTCGCCGATCCACAGGAAGTGCGAGGACAGGCCGTACAGCCGCGGCTCGCCGGCCGGGGAGCGGTCCACCCGCAGCAGCGCCTGCTCGTAGTCGAGCAGCAGCGCCTCGTGGCTGGCGAACATCTCGCCGGTGTCCGGGGTGTCGTGGCCGGCGCCCCAGGCCGACAGCAGGCCCACGCCGCGCTCGATCTCCAGGGCGAGCAGCTCGTACCGGTCGCCGACGGTCGAGGTGCGCACGAACTCCCGGTTCCAGTCGTGCACCCGCCGCAGGTCGACCGCGCCGTCACTGGTCAGCGTCCGCAGCAGGTTGAGGGTGATCGCGGAGTTGCTGTAGGCCCTGAGCATCCGCTCCGGGTCGGCCCGTCGGGCCTCGGGGGTGGGCTCGGGCGCGTTGACGATGTCGCCCCGGTAGACCGGCAGGCCCAGGACGTCCGTCGCGTTGGACCGCGGCTTGGCGTACTGCCCCGCGAGCCGGCCGACCTTGACGACGGGCAGGCCGGTCCCGTACGCGATCACCATGGCCATCTGCTGGAGCGTGCGGATCGTGCCGCGGACGTGCGACTCGGTGTTGCCGGTGAACGTCTCGGCGCAGTCCCCGCCCTGCAGCAGGAACGCCTCTCCCCTGGCCACCCGGGCCAGCCGGGCGCTCAGCCGGTCGATCTCGGCGGGCGAGGTGAGCGGGGGCGCGTCGGCCAGCACGGCCCGGACGGCGCCGGTCCGTTCCGGGTCCGGCCAGCTCGGCTGCTGGGCGGCGGGACGCAGCAGGGCGTCCGCCAGCCGTGCCCGCAGCTCCGTCGGCAGTTCGGTCGGCAGTTCCGGCGCGTCGAGCCGGCGCTGCGGCGGGTGCGTCATCGTTTCGGTCATGGGATCTCCGCCCGTCTGCTGGGTGGTTCTCGTGGGGTCTGCGGGGCGCCCGCCGGTGCCCCGGCCGTGCGGTACGGCCGGGGGACCGGCGGGCGTGGCGGTGCCGTGGGGGATGCCATGGCGGTGCCGCGGCCGTGGGGGGGTGCCGTGGCCGTGCCGTAGTGGTGCCGTCGGTGGTGCCGTGGCGGCGCCGTGGCGGTGCTCAGGCGGCGACGACGGCCGGCGAGAGCTGCTCGCGCAGGCTCGACAGCAGCGCCGGGAGCTGCGATCGCTCCCGGACGGCGCCGAACACGTAGAAGTCGGGGCGGACCAGGACGGCCGAGGCCGAGAGCTCCGCCAGGAAAGACAGGTAGACGCCGTCGACGTCGACGACGACCCGGTCGCCGCCCTCGCCGCCCTCGCCGCCCTCGCCGCCCTCGCCGCCCCGCCGCGGCGGCGTCGCGCCGGCCGGCAGCAGCCGCACCACCCGGCCGCCGAGCGAGTCGAGCAGCTCCCGCTGCCCGGCGTCGAGCAGGCCGTCCGGCTCCTCGGTGGTGAGCAGGACGAAGCCGGTGCCGACCACCGAGTCGAAGCGGTCGGTCACCTCGCCCTCGGCCACCCGCGCCTGCGGGCCGAGCTTCCCGGCCGGCGCCACCGGCTTCCCGGCCCCGTCCCGGTGCAGGAAGCCGTCGACCAGGGTCTCCAGCACCGTCTGCGGGCGGGCCAGGCCCAGTCCGCGCTGACGGCTGGCCATCATGACGGTGTCCCGGTCGGCGGCGGCCTTCGGATCCGTCATGCAGATCGCCCTGCCCAGGTTCACCGACATGGTGATGGCGTTCTTGACGTGCGGGCGCCGCTCGGCGTCGTAGCTGTCGAGCAGCCGCTGGTCGGCGCCGTCCCGCAGGACGAGGTCGAGCTTCCACGCCAGGTTGGCCGCGTCGCGCAGACCCGAGCACATGCCCTGCCCGGCGAACGGCGGCATCAGGTGCACGGCGTCGCCCGCGAGGAGGACCCGCCCGGACCGCCACCGGTGGGCGAGCCTGGCCTGGAAGACGTAGGAGGTGAAGCGGTCCAGCGTGGCGTTCTCCGGGCGGACGTCGCAGAGCTCCAGCATCCGCCAGGCCGTCTCCTCGGTGTTGAACTCCTCGGAGCTCTCCCCCGGCATCCGCATGAACTCCCAGCGCCGGTGCCCGGGCCCGGCCGACACGGCGACCCTGGGCCGGATCGGGTCGGCGAGCTGGAGGTTGTTGTGCTCGAACTCCCTGGGCTCGTGGAGCACCACGTCGCACACCAGCCACTCGTGCTGGAAACCGAAGTCGGTGAAGTCCGGCTCGAAGGTTCCGCGCACGAAGCTGTTGGCGCCGTCGCAGCCCACCACCCAGCGCGCGGTGAGGAGGCGCCGGTTCCCGGTGCCGTGCTCGACCGTGGTCAGCTCGACGGTGTCGCCGCGCTCCTCCAGCCGTACGGCCTCCTGGCCGCGCAGGACCCTCAGGTTCGGGAAGTCGCCGGCCCGCTCCGCGAGCGCGGCCTCCAGCCCGGGCTGGTACATCGACGTGGAGTCCGGCCAGCCGTTGCGCCGCAGGTCGTCGACGTCGAGCCGGAAGAGGATGTCCCCGGCGAGGTTGGTCACCGTGTAGTCGCGGGAGGACTCGCCGATCCGGTCGAAGCTGTCGCTGATCCCGACCGCGGCCAGGATCCGGGCCGCCTCGCCGTCGAACGCCACCGCGCGCGGCAGCCGGTACGGCTCCGGCCACCGCTCGACGACGGTGACCTGCCAGCCCCGCTGGGCCAGTTGGATCGCCAGGACCTGGCCGACCGGGCCGTACCCGACGATCAGGACGTCGGCGGTCTCCTCGGCGTTCGGCGTCGTCGCCCGGGCGGCGCCGCCCGCGTTCGTGTCGAAGTCGCTCATGCCAGCTGCTCCTTCAGGTGCTCGGCCAGCATCTGCGGGGTCGGCTGGTCGAAGAGGAGCATGGCCGGCAGGTCGAGGCCGGTCGCCACGTTCAGCCGGTTCCGCAGGTCGACCGCGGTCAGGGAGTTGAAGCCCACCTCGAAGAAGGGGGAGTCCGCCTCCAGCGCGTCCGCGTTCGGCTGCTCCAGGACGGCCACGGTGTGCGTGAACACCAGCTCCAGGAGCACCTGCACCTGCTCGGCCGACGGCAGTCCGGCGAGCCGCTGCTTCAGCGCCTCCGCCATCGCCGCGTCCGCTTCCGTTTCCACCATTTCCGTTTCCACCATGACCTCGTTGAGTTCGGTTGAGCCGTTCGTCGAAGACCTCGCCGCGGACGAGGACTCGAGCCAGTAGGACTTGTGCTGGAAGGCGTAGGTGGGCAGTTCCACCGCGCGGGCGCCGGTGCCCGCGAACACCGCCGACCAGTCGAGGCCGGCGCCCCGCACATGGAGCTGGGC
>NZ_JBSFWR010000175.1:0-8967 GCF_053594915.1 Kitasatospora sp. NPDC002543
GGTCGCCATGTCGCTGAGCTCGCTGCTCGTGGTGGGCAACAGCCTTCGGCTGCGCACCTGGGAGCCGGGGCGCGGGAAGAACCACGGAGGGCGTCGGTGAGGGTGTCCGAACGTCTCGGGGTGTCCGAGCGTCTCAAGGTGTCCGAGCGTCTCAAGGTGTCCGAGCGTCTCAGGGTGTCCGAACGTCTCAGGGTGATCGGCCCGCCGGTCGGCGCGGCGGCGCTGGCCCTGGTCCTGCTCACCGGGTGGTCGGCCTTCGGCTGGGCGGGCCGTGCCCGCCCGGTGGAGGCCTCGCCGGGCTGGGTCCTGCTGCCGACGGCGGGGGCCGGCTCCGCCACGGCGGCCTTCTTCACGATCCGCAACCCGGGCGACGTGCCCGACGAACTGACCGGCGCCAGCTGGGAATTGGGTGGCAGCGTCACCCCGAAACGGCATCTGCACCAGGGGGCGGCCGGCCGCTGGGAGCTGACCCCGGCGCTGCCGGTGCCGGGCGGCGGCGAACTGCGGATGACGCCGGAGGACGCGGACCTGGTGATCGCCGACCCGCCACCGCTGCGGGCCGGCCAGTGGGTGGAGTTCACCCTCACGTTCCGCCACAGCCCGCCGCTGCGGCTCGGCGCGCAGGTGCTGCCGGCGGCCGAGCGGCCGCGCTGACCGGCCGCGCGGAAGAGCGGCGCCGACCGGCCCGCGATGCGGACCGGTCGGCGGGGGCCGGGCGGGAAAGGCCCGGGCCGGGGGAGGTGGGAGCGGGGAAGCCCCGGGGAAGCCCGCGCGGGGAAGGCCCGGCCACGGCTCAGGCGGGGCGCTCCCCGAGGGTCTCCTCGACCGCCCGGCGCGGGGTGGCCGCGCCGGGCGGTCCGTAGCCGACCCGCAGGACCAGCTGGACGTGGCCCGGCCCGCCGGCCGGGTCGCGCAGCGCCCAGCGGGTGTCCGGCCACTCGATCGCCTGGTGCCAGACGGTGAGCCGGACGCCGTGCAGCGTGGCCAGCAGCCAGACCCGCTCCAGCGCCTGCCCGGTGCGCAGCCAGTCCGGCGGGCCGTCGCCGGGAGTGCTGAGGGTGCACAGCTGGGGCAGCGCCTCGAAGCGCCGGGAGGGCTGCGCGGGAGCCTGCGGCGGGCGCCCGCCGAACTCGCGCATCGGCACCCGGGCGTCGTGGTCCTGGGGGCCGAGCGCCGCCCGCGGGATGCCGTCCTCGGCGGTGCCGTCGTCGGGCCGCAGCCAGGACCGGGACTCGGCGCTGCGGCCCGGATCGGCGGTGTTGCGGCTCTCGGCCTCGGCGGTGAGCGACTGCACCCGCCGTACGCCCTCCTCCTCCAGCGCGGCCAGCGTGACGCCCTCCGCGCCGGCGGCGTCGATCAGCTCGCCGATCACCGCCTCGGGCACGTCCCGCTGGGTGAAGGGTTCGCGGCTGGAGTGCCGGGCGGCGATCGCGGGGTAGAGGTCACGGCCGAAGGGCGTGGGCGCGGCGGCCGGGCGGGAGAGGTCGAGCACGGCGAGCAGTTCGGGGTCGGCGGGGTCCGGCAGCAGCCGGACCAGCGGTTCCCGGTCCAGCTGCCCGGCCGCCACCCGCAGGTTGAACACGGCCGCGCCGACCGCGATGTGCGCCCCGGCGCCGGCCGGGTCGGCCAGCGGCACGGAGCGCCCGGGGTCGGCGTACACGGCGAGCCCGCGCCCGTCCGGGGTCGGCACGAAGCGCCAGGGCTGGCTGTTGTGCAGGGACGGCGCCGCGCCGCCGGCGGCGGCGAGCAGGCGCAGGTCGGCCGCGCCGAGCATCTGGGTGAGAGCCGGGTCGAGCGTCATGGCGATCCACTCCTTCAACCGCGGGGCTTCGGCTTCGCTCCCGGGCGGGCGCACCCGTCCGGAGTTCCCGCTGCTTCCGAGCGTGCGCGCCCGAGGCACGCCGGGGACAGGGCCCTTGGGCCCGTCCTGGAGCCCGTCCGGTGGACAGGAGACGGGGGCAGATCCACCGGACGGGCCGTCCGTCACCCGTGCGGGACGACCGCGACGGGGGCTTCGGCGTGGTGCAGGACGGCGTGCGCGACCCGGCCGAGCCGGGGGCCGAACTCGATCGGGCGACGGCCCCGGCCGACCACGACCAGCGCGGCGCCGGCCGAGGCCTCGACCAGGGCGCGGGCGGCGCCGAGCTGCACGTCCTCGACCACCTCGACGTCGGGGTGCCGCTCGCGGGGGCCGGCCAGGGCGAGCGAGAGCAGCTCGGCCTCCAGCGCCTCCAGCTGGCCGAGCTCGGCGGCCGGGACGGCGCCGCCCGCGTAGCCGAACACCGGCGGCAGGTCCCAGCCGTGCACCGCCCGGACCCGGGCGCCGCGCAGGGCCGCCTCGCGGAAGGCGAAGTCGAGCACCTCCGCCTCCGGGTTGTGGGCGTCGACGCCGACCACCACCTCGCCCCGGCCGCCCTCGCCCTCCTCGCGCACCACGACCAGCGGCACGGTGCTGCGCCCGGCCGCCGACATGCTGACCGAGCCCAGCAGCAGCCCGGTGAAGCCGCCGCGGCCGCGGGAGCCGAGCACCAGCAGGTCCGCCTCGGCCGCGGCGGCCACCAGGCCGTCGACCGGCGCGTCCAGGACGGCGTCGGTCTCCACGGTCAGGTCCGGGTGCAGGGCGCGGACGTCCTCGGCGGCCTCGGCCAGGGTGCGGCGGACGGCCTCGGGCAGGTCGTCCGACTCGGCGAAGGAGGAGACGCCGTCGGTCAGCCACGGCCAGGCGTGCGCCAGGCGCAGCGTGGCGCCCCGGCGTACCGCCTCGGCCGCCGCCCAGTGGGCCGCCGCGGTGCTCTGCGGCGAGCCGTCGACCCCGGCCAGCACGGTTGACGTCATGACTGTTCCTCCACACTGTCGACACGCTGTCGACGCTCGGCGGTTCGGTGCGGGCCGCGGTGCGCTCTGACGCCCCGTCCGCTCCTCCCCCACCCTGGCAGTGACGCGCGGCCCGGCGGCAGAGGCCGCAGGACCCTGCGCGGCGGGACGAAAGGCCCGCCCGTCGGAGCCTACGGCCGACCCCGCCGTCCTCACCACAGGCACCAGGGCACTACCGTGAACACGGCAATCCCGCTGGTGACGCCGCCCGGGGCGGACCGGGCCGGCGGGGACGGCCGTCCGCCGGGCGGACGGGGCGCGTCCGGACGGTGGACGGGCCGGTCGGGGCAGGACTCAGGGCAGGACGACGAGGAGGACAGCGGTGGGCGGAGCGGACGGCAGCGCGGCGGGTGGCGGCGCGCGGATGCCACGGCTGCGCCTGGACGAGCTGCTGGAGGAGCTCCAGTGGCGGATCGACGCGGCGCGCGGCACCCAGAACCGGGTGCACAGCCTCCTGGAGGCGGTGCTGGCGGTCGGGCGCGAGCTGGACCTGGCGCAGGCGCTGCACCGGATCGTGGAGGCCGCGGCCGACCTCGTGGACGCCCGGTACGGGGCGCTCGGGGTGATCGGGCCGGACGGGCACACCCTGTCGCAGTTCCTGACGGTGGGCCTGACCGCGGAGGAAATAGCCGAGATCGGCCCCCCGCCGTCGGGCCGGGGCATCCTGGGCGAGCTGATCCGCGAGCCGCGGCCGCTGCGCTGCCCGGTGCTGTCCGAGCACCAGGCCTCGGTCGGCTTCCCGCCGAACCACCCGCCGATGCACACCTTCCTCGGGGTGCCGGTGCGGGTGCACGGCGAGGTGTTCGGCAACCTCTACCTGACCGACAAGCGCGGCGGGCTGGACTTCGACGAGGACGACGAGGCGGTGATCGCCACCCTGGCGGTCGCGGCCGGGGTGGCGATCGACAACGCCCGGCTGTACGAGGAGGCGCAGCTGCGCCAGCGCTGGCTGCGGGCGAGCACCGAGATCACCCGCAGCCTGCTGTCGGGGGCGCCGCGCCTGGAGGTGGTCGAGCTGATCGCCCGCCGGGCCCGGGAGATCTCGGGCGCCGAGCTGGCGGACGTCTCGGTGGCGCTGGCCGGTCCGGACGAGCGGGCCGAGGAGCTGACGGTGGAGGTCGCACTGGGCGGCACGCCGGCCGCGCGGCTGGGCGTGACGGTGCCGGTGGACGGCACCCTGTCCGGCGCCGCGTACGCCTCCGGCTCGCCGGCCACCAGTGACGAGCTGGCCTGCGACCCCCGGTTCACGGCCGGCCCGGCGGGCCGCTTCGACGGGCTGGGCGCGGCGGTGGCGGTGCCGCTGGGCACCGGCGCCGGGTACGGCCGGGGCGTGCTGCTGCTGGCCCGGGCGCAGGGGGAGCCGGCCTTCGGGCCGGAGGAGACCGGCCCACTGCTGGGCTTCGCCGACCAGGCCGCGCTGGCCCTGGAGCTGGCCGAACGGCGGCGCGACGCCGAGCAGTTGAACCTGCTGGAGGACCGCGACCGGATCGCCCGGGACCTGCACGACCTGGCGATCCAGCGGCTGTTCGCGACGGGGATGACGCTGCAGAGCGCGGGCCGGCTGATCGAGAGCCAGGCCGCGGCGGACCGGGTGGCCCGGGCGGTGGCCGACCTGGACGAGACCATCAAGATCATCCGCTCGACCATCTTCGGGCTGCGCGCCCACAGCGAGCCGGACCGCGGCCTGCGCGCCCGCGCCACCCGGGTGGTCACCGAGGCCCAAGGGCCGCTCGGCTTCGCGCCCCGGCTGAGCATGGAGGGCCTGCTGGACACCGACGTGCCGCAGGAGCTGGCCGGGCACGTGGTCGCGGTGCTCGCCGAGGCGCTCAGCAACGCCGTCCGGCACGCGAAGGCGTCGCGGGTCGAGGTGACGCTGCGCGCGCTGGCCGGGCGGGTGGTGCTGACGGTGACGGACGACGGCGTCGGCGTGCCCGAGGGCGGGCGGCGCAGCGGGCTGCGCAACCTGGCCGAGCGCGCCGACCGGGTCGGCGGCACCTTCACCGTCGACCCGGCCGAGGGCGGCGGCACCCGGCTGGCCTGGGAGGCCCCGATCGGGTCCTGAGCCGCCGCCCCGGGCGGGTCAGGCCCGCAGGGCGCCCAGGAAGCCCAGCAGGTGGGCGTTGAACTCCTCCGGCCGCTCCATGTTCGGGTAGTGCCCGGTGCCCTCGACGATCACCGCGCGGCCGTCGACGACGGTGCGCACCACCCGTTCGGCCAGGCAGATGTGGTCCACCGAGTCGACGCCGCCGTTGATCGCCAGCAGCGGGACGGTGATCCCGGTCAGCCGCTTCCAGGTGCCGGTCACCGGCACCAGGTACTGGGGGTCGTCGGGGGTGTGCTTGGCGACGGTGTTGCGGGTCATCTCCTTGAGCCGGCGCACCACCTCCGGGTCGACCTCCTCCAGGCCGCGGTGCGGCCCGGAGGCGAGGCGGGTGAAGGAATCGAGCCAGCGCTCGCCGTCGCCCGCGGCGAGCGCGGCGTTCTGCTCGTCGCGCAGTTCGCCGAGCCACGGGTCGCCGAACTCGGACTCGCCGGTGCCGTTGCCGCTGATCACCAGCGCGCGGACCAGCTCGGGGTGTTCGAGGGCCAGGTCGAGGGCGATCGTCCCGCCCATGGAGAGCCCGACCACCGTCACCGGGCCGAGGCCGAGGTGGCGCAGCAGGTCCGCCAGGTCGTCGGCGGGGCGGAAGGGCCGGCTCGCGTTGTCGGAGGCGCCGTGGCCGCGGGTGTCCGGCGCGATCACCCGGTGGTGCGGGAGCAGGGCGGGGAGCTGGTCCGCCCAGCTGCGGTGGTCCAGCAGGCCGCCGTGCAGCAGCACCACCGGTTCGCCCGTACCGGCGTCGAGGTAGGCGAGGCGGCCGTGGCCACTGTCGAAGGAACGCAGGTCGTCAAGGGAACCGGTAACGGCGGGTTCAGTCATGACGACAATTTTAGGTCGAGTGACCTATATTTGTCTGCATGAGCACCGGACCCGGCCCCGAAGGCCTCCCCGCACACCCCACCTTCCCCTCCGACCGCCTCAGCCACAACCCCGACGGCCCCGTCCTGCTGGTCGGCGGCTACGGCACCGTCGGCACCGAACTCGCCCGACTCGCCTCCCCCGACTGGCCGTTGCTGCTCACCGGCCGCTCCGAACGGCGCGGCGCCGCGCTCGCCGACGAACTGGACGACGCCACCGCCCGCCGCTGGGACCTCACCGACCCCGAGCCGTTCACCGCCGCCGTCCGCGCGGTGGTCGGGGTGGTCAACGACCCGGACGACCGGGTGCTGCGGGCCGCCGTCCGCGCGGGCGTCCCGTACGTCGACGTCACCCGCTGGACCGCCCGGCTCCAGCGCGCGGCCACCCTCGCCGCCCTGCTCCGCCCGACCGCCCCGGTGCTGCTCTCCTCCGCCTGGATGGGCGGGGTGACCAGCCTCGTCGCCGCCGCCCTGGCGGACCGCCTCGGCGGTGCCGAGCGGATCGAGACCGCCATCCGCTGGGACCTCGCGGACCGGGCCGGCGCCGACTCGGTGGAGTTCATGGACCGCCTCGGGCTCGACTACGAGGTGGTGCAGGACGGCCGGCGCCGCTCCGTCGCGCCGCTCAGCCGCCCCCGCACCGTCCGGATCGGCGACGCCCCGACCCTGGTCGCCGGGATCGACACCCCCGAGCAGTTCACCCTCCCCCTCACCCTGGGCGCCACCACCGCCACCACCCGGATCGGCTTCAGCTCCCGCTCCTCCACCACCGCCCTGCTGGCGGCCCGGCACGCCGGACTGTTCCGCTGGGGCCGCGGCGAGCGCTGGGAACCGGCCCGCCGCGCCCTGCTGTACTCCCCCGGCGAGGGCGGCACCGCCCTGCTGCGCACCGACGTCGGCCACGGCGGGCGCACCCTCACCGCCACCGTCGAGGACCGGGCCGGCCAGGCCCGGCTCACCGCCGTCGGCGCCCTGCTCGCGCTGCGCCGGGCCCTCGGCACCGACGGCGCCCCACCGCCCGCCGGAGTGGCCTTCCCCGAGCAGACCCCGCTCCCCGGGCAGGTGCTCGCGGACCTCGCGGCGCTGGACGTCACCGTCACGGTCACCTCCGCCGACGGGCTGCCCGGCACCGGGGAGGCGGCATGAGCAGCGTCCGGGGCCTGAGCGGCAAGGGTGCCCAGCGCCGGGAGCAACTCCTGGACGCCGCCGAGGAGTTGCTGGTCACCGCGGGCGGCGGCGAACTGTCCATGCGGGCGGTGGCCGGCGCCGCCGGCGTCCGCCTCGGCCACCTCCAGCACTACTTCCCGACCCACGCCGAGCTGGTGGCCGCCGTCCTGGAACGCGTCCTCGGCCGCTCGGTGGAACGGCTCGGCCCGCTGCTCGACCCGGCCCGCGAGGAGGACGCCCCGCTCCGCGAACTCCTCGCCGAGCAGCAGGACGACCGGCTGGTCCGGCTGTTCGCCGAACTGTGGGCACTGGCCGCCCGGGACCCCTCGGTGGCCGCCGCCGTCCGGGCCTTCTACGACCGCTACCGGGAGCTCGTCGCCTGCTTCCTCGCCGAACGCCACCCGGCCCTGACGGAGGAGCAACGGCACGCCCGGGCCCGGGTGTTCATCATGCTGATCGAGGGCGCCTCGCTCTTCCGCTCCGGGCTGGCCGGCCTCCCGGACCCGGCCGCGGACGCCGAACTCCTGCGCACGGCCCGGGCGTTGCTCGGCCCGTGACCGTACCGGAGGCCCGGGCGGGGGGCGGGGGGCGGCCTGCCGGTCGGCCCGGATCGGGCCTAGCGCCCCCGGGAACGACCGGCAGGACGGGTGTCGACGACGCACGCCACGGCCGCCATCCGCTCCCGGTTCGGCTACTCGCCCGGCGCGAGCCGGCCACGACGGCCGGCGGTGGCCTTCGCGGCAGCCCGGCGGGCGGCTTCGCGCAGGGCCTCGGGCGCATGACCACGCCCTTGCCGTCCGCCTGGACCACTCGTCGCACGGCTGCCCGGGAGCGGTGTCCGGGTCCGGTACCGGCCTCACCGGCGGCCCCGGGCAGCGCTCTCAAGGGGTGCCCGGCCCGGTGGCGAGACCACCGCCCCGCATGCCCGGCAAGACGTATCCGTCGTTCTCGTCCCAGGGGACATCGAGGTCGTCCAGGTGCACGTGCCACCGCGCTCCTGGCAGGGAACGGCGCAACTCGGTCACGGCGTCCAGCACATGGGCGATCACCGGCAGTGCGCTGCTGGGATCGAACGGCATCTTCGTGGACCCGGCCACGACCTCGCCCGGCTCGCTGCCGGAGCCGTCGTACAGGTGGAGGCCCTCCTCGTCCTGGTACGGGAAGGACGACATGCGGGCGGCGACAATCCGCTCGACAGTGGCCGTCTCGGCCTTCGTCAACGGCACCGCCCGGCTCGCGCGGTAGTAGAGAGAGACGCTCATGCCGCGAGGGTACCGAGGAGGTATGACGACGCCTGCCGTGCGAGCCGCATGTCCTGGCCGAACAGCGGGCCCGCGATCGCTCTCCCGCGCTGAAGCCCACGTGCTCGACCGCGGTGCGGCCGAAGGTCCTCCGCCTACTTCATGAACGCCATCACCAGTGGGTCCGACTCCGGCGCGATGTAGTCGCATGTCGGGAAGTCGACGTGGCAATGATCGCTCGCATCCGCCTCGGAGGCGAAACTCTCAACGTTCTCGGCGAAGAGGTCGAGAGCTTCCCGACCTCCCTGGATCCTCAGGATCCGGGCTTCCGTGACGATCGAAACGGTGGCCCGCTCCGGATCCTCCAGCAACGCGATCCCGGACAGCGACCTCTCGTACGGAAAGGGGCGCTGGTTCTCCGAGAGACCACAGCTCCCGGCCCGCCCTCGCAGCAGTTGCCCGAATACCAGCAGTCCTTGACGCGTCCCGGAGAGCTCGAGCTCTCCGGTGTCCCCGCTGTACAGAACCTGCAACACCGCATCCCCCTCCGACCTGTCGATCGTACCGATCACCGCGACGGTCCCGAAGGAAAGGACCTAGGGCGTGTCTGACAATTGGCGTCGGATCAGCGTGCGGCGTTGGGGTGCGTGCATCGCAAGGCGGAGGAGGGAGCCACTGCGGTGGGGGCACCTCCCGGCCGGAGGCTGGGGGCCATTGGCGACCGACG
>NZ_JBSFWR010000176.1:0-8458 GCF_053594915.1 Kitasatospora sp. NPDC002543
TCGTCACCTACGCCATCCCCACCATCACCGGCGAGATCAAACGGTTCTTCCGCGACACCTCCTGGCCGGTGCGGGTCCCGCGCAGCATGCAGGAGGTCTACCTCTGCGTCGCCCGCGGCTCCGACCGCCTGGAACAGGAGCTCGGCCGCCTCCCACGGCCCGAGGAGATCGCCGAGGAGCTCCACCTCACCGTCGAACAGGCCACCGAGGGCCTGATAGCGGGCCGGGTCTGCCGCCCCAACTCCCTGGACGCGCTGCGTGAGCGGGACACCGACGAGAGCGGCAGCTCCTTGTTGGACCGGCTCGGTGACTGCGATCCCGGCATCGAACTCGCCGACTTCCGGATCGCCGTGCGCCCGCTGCTGGCCCGGCTGCCCGAACGCGAGCAGACCGTCCTCAAACTGCGGTTCTGGGACGGCTGGACGCAGTCCCGGATCGCCGAGCGGATCGGCGTCTCCCAGATGCACGTCTCCCGGCTGCTCAGCTCCACGCTGGCCTGGCTGCGGGAGGAACTGGAGGACCACGACGCCACCGGCTGGACCGACGAACCGCAGGAGTCCGACTGACTTTCCCCCGGTGCCGTGTTTCCGGCCCCCCGGAGTCGAAGAACCCCTCCTGCTCCTGGCCGATCTGGCCGACGTAGACCTCGTCGAACCCGGCGCCGACGTAGGCGCGCAGCTGGTTGGCGTGCGACTGCGGATCGTCGCCGCAGACCACCGAGCGGGCCACCATCTCCTCGGTCACCAGTTCGGTGGCCTGCTCGAAGTGGCGGGGCGTGGGCAGCACCTGGGCGAGTTCGCCGGGCAGCAGCTCCGTCGGCCAGAGCCGGTGGACGGTCTTGACTGCCCGCTCACGCTCCTCCGACCAGCACACCTTCATTTCCACCGTGGCCGCCGCCTGCGCCGTCACGGCGGGGTGCAGTCACACCGTCGGGCAGGTGACCAGGGTGGTCACCGGCAGCCGGACGGCCTGCGACAGCGCGCCGATCACACCCCAGACGAACGGGGCGTTGCCCTGGGCGTCGTTCCACGGGTGGAAGTGGTCGGAGATCGCCAGCCGGGTGAAGCCGGCCCGCTCCGCCGGCCGCGCCTGCTCGACCAGCTGGGCGGGGGTGAACTCTTCGCAGGACAGGAAGTAGCCGAACGCGGTCATGGCAGCCTCGCATCGTCGCAGGGTCTTCGTCGCAGGGTCTTCGCCGGAGCGGCTTTCCGGGGCGGGCGTCGCGAAACCTCCGCGATCCGTGATCCGCGATCCGCGGGCCGTCCGCCGCTCGCGGTGCGGACCGCCCGGCGGTACGACGGCCCGCCCCGACCCCGCCGGCTGCCGCCGCCCTCGGCCGTCCCTCCGCCGATGGGTCCCCGGGCGTTAGAGCGCCGTCCGTCCGGGCACCCGCCCGGACGGCAGGGGCGGATCCGGACGGCAGGAGGACACGATGGACCGGCGGGAACGGGAGGAACTGTTCGGCGTCGAGCGCGAACGCCGGCGTGACCACGCACTCGACGCCCGGCCGCGCGGCGCCACCGGGACCGGGCCGCTCGCCGGGGCCCGGGGACTGGCGCACCGGGCACGGCCCGGGGCCGTCCTCGGGCTCGCGCCGTTCTCCTCCGGCCCGCCGGCCGCTGGACCGCGGACCTCGGCCGCGCCCGTCCCGTGGGCGCTCACCGGCCGCTGGGCCCGGACACCCGCGATCGCCTTCGCCGTACCGTGCGCCTTCGCCGTACCGTGCGCCTGCGCCGACGGACGGGGAGCGGGCCGGTGAGCGGGCTGCCCGCCGCGCGCGGACCGCTGTCGGCGGCGGTGCTCGCCCTGCTCACCGCCGGACCGCCCGGGGCCGGCCGGATGCTCGCCGTGCCGGGCTCCCGCGCCGAGCCCTGGAGCGAGGACCACCAGCTGGCCCTCCACCTGTGCTACGAACTCCACGACCGAGGACTGCCCGGGGTCCGGGACGGCTGGGAGTGGGACCCCGAACTTCTCAGGTTCCGGCAGGAGTTGGAGCGTCCGTTCCTGGCCGCGGTGCGCGCGGAGGCGGAGCCCGTACCGCCCTTGCCGGAGGCCCTGGAAGCGCTGCTCACCGAGCCGCCCGACGGCACCGGCCCGTCGCACTTCCTGCTCGCCGAGGGCGAGCGCCGCCACGCCCGCGAGTACCTGGTGCACCGCTCGGTCTACCACCTCAAGGAGGCCGATCCGCAGCTGTGGATGCTGCCGAGGATCCACGGGCCCGCCCAGGCGGTGCTGACGGCGATCCTCTACGACGAGTACGGCGCCGGACGGCCGGAACGGGCGCACGCACGGCTGTTCGCCCGGATGATGGCCGCCTTCGGCCTCGACCCCGCGTACGGGCACTACCTGGACCTCGTCCCGGCGCCGACCCTGGCGGTGGTCAACCTGATGACGCTCCTCGGCCTGCACCGGGCGCTGCGCGGTGCGGCCGTCGGGCACTTCGCGACCGTCGAGATCACCTCCTCGCCGGGCTCCGCCCGCCTGGCGGCGGCACTGGCGCGGCTCGGCGGAGGGCCGGACGGCACGCTCTTCTACCGCGAGCACATCGAGGCGGACGCCGTTCACGAACAGCTGGTGCGCCGCGGGGTCATCGAGGAACTGGTCGGTGACGAACCGGAGTTCGCCCGGGACGTGGCGTTCGGCACCGCCGCGGCCGGGGTGGTCGACGGACGCTTCGCGGACCACCTGCTCGGCCGCTGGCGGGCCGGGCGCACCTCGCTGCGCTCACCGCTGCCCGACGACCCGGGCTGAGGCCCGCCCGTCTGCCCGTTCCTTCGTCCCGTTCCTTCGTCCCACGTCACGGTGATCCCCGCCCCGGGCGGCCGCAGTGCGGCGGACAGGTCCATCGCGGGTGACCCGGCCTGTCCGGGCCGCGGGAGGCCGGGTCACCCGTCCCGTTCGGGGCCGAGCGCCCGGCCGGAGCCGTCCGGCGGTTCCCGGCGCCCCGGAAGAGGCCGGGACTCCGGTGCCGCCCCCGGCCGGATGGACCGTGGTCGCTCGGACCGGGCGCACGGCGGTGCACTTCCCGGGTGCACGTCCCGCCGCGGTGCGTGCGGCCCGTCGCGTGCGGCCCGGCAGGTCCCCCAGCGGGCGACGGCCGGGCCCGGCGCCCGGCGCCGGTACGGCGGACCGGCTCGGCCCGACGCGGGGGCCGGGGCGGGCGGTCAGTCGGCCCCCGGGAGCCGCGCCTCCAGGTGCCCGGAGAGCACCCGGGTCTCCAGCACCGGCTGGGGCGCGGTGGCCGGGCCGTGCACCACCTCGCCGTCCCGGAGCCGGAACGCGCTGCCGTGCCACGGGCAGCGCAGGCAGCCGTCCACGAGGGAGCCCTCGGAGAGCGGCCCGGACAGGTGGGCACAGCGCTCGGCGAGCACGTGGAAGTCCTCGCCCTCGTGGACCACGACCACGGCCAGCTCGCCGGCCGTCACGCGGACGGGCTCGCCGGGCGGGAAGTCCTCCACCGCGCCGAGGCCGACCCAGTCGGCCGGTGCCAGCCGGGGCACGGCGGCGGCGCGGTCCGGGCCGGCGGCCTGCCGGTAGGCCAGGTGCCCGCCGAGCGCGGCTCCGGCGGAGACGGCCGTCAGCCCGGCCAGGCCGAGCAGCCGGCCGCGCGCCCGGTGCCCGCGGCAGCGGGCCAGGAGCGAGCCGCCGTACAGCAGCACCCCGGTGGTGTTGCAGAGCGCGTGCACCAGGCCGGTGCGGCGGCGCGGTGGGTCGAGCCGGGCCCAGTCCACCCAGCCGGTGAGCGCGGTGGGCCCGGCGGTCAGCAGTCCGGCCGCCACCAGGGCGTCGGCGGACCGGTGTCCGCCGGGGAGGTAGTCCAGCAGTGCGGCGGACGTCCAGCAGCCGATCGGCAGCTGGACCATCGCGGGGTGGAGCGGGTGGCCGAGCCACACGCCGTGCAGGGCGTCGCGGTACGGCCCGAGGGGGAGGGCCTCGACCGCTTCGGCGAGCGGCCGGGACGGGGCGTCGAGGACCCCCCAGCGCTCCGGTGCGTCCAGCGCCCGGCGCAGCCGGCGGGACCACCGGTGGGTGTGCAGGGGTGTGGTGTCCATACCGGGCGGTTAGCCGGGCACCGGCCCGCCAAACCCGGGCGGCCGCGGCGATCCGGACGGACCCGGAGGTTCGGACCCGGCGGGAGCGGGGCCGGGCGGGTTTCCGGCCGCCGTCGCCGGGCAGCCGTCGGGCGCTGGAACCCGAACCGTCCGGGGGACGTCATGACCACTCCCGATCCAGAACCCGAACGCACTCCCGCGCTGGACGCGCACCACACGCTCCCCGGCGGGGACACCCCGCCCGCCGAGGGCGGAATCTTCGGCATTTCCCACCCGGAACCGGTGGAACTGCGGCGGGCCTGGGGGCCCTGGCCGGCCGTCCTCATCGTGCTCCTGGCCCTGGCGGTGTCGGCGCTGCTCGTCGGCATGGTCTTCTATCTGACCTGACCTGACCCGCCTGGCCTGACCCGCCTGACCTGACCCGCCTGGCCTGACCTGACCCGCCTGGCCTGGCCGCCGGCGGGCGGGACGTGTCCTGGGGAGAGGCCAGGGGGGCAGCTCAGCCGCCGCCCCGTCCGGTCCAGGCGAGAAGCCGTTCGCGCGGCCAGGTGGTGATCAGCCGCTCCGGGCCGAGGCCGAGGCGGGCCGCACGGGCGTACCCGGAGCCGAACCAGTGCAGCTGGTCGGGCGCGTGGGCGTCGGTGTCGACGGCGAACAGGCAGCCCGCCTCCGCGGCCAGGCGCAGCAGGTCGTCGGGCGGGTCACGGCGCTCGGGGCGGCAGTTGATCTCCACCGCCGTTCCGTTCGCCGCGCAGGCCGCGAAGACCGCGTCGGCGTCGAAACGGGACGGCGGCCGGCCGCGACCGGTGACGATCCGGCCGGTGCAGTGCCCCAGGACGTTCGTACGGCGGGCGCGGACCGCGGCCAGCATCCGGTCCGTCATCGGTCCGGCGTCGGAGCGCAGCTTCGAGTGCACCGAGGCGACCACCAGGTCGAGCCGGGCGAGCAGTTCGGGCTCCTGGTCGAGCGAGCCGTCCTCCAGGACGTCGCACTCGATCCCGGTCAGCAGCCGGAACGGGCCGTTGCGGGCGTTCCAGGCCGCCACCTCGTCGAGCTGGCGCCGCAGGCGTTCGGGGCTGAGGCCGTGGGCGACGGTCAGCCGGGGCGAGTGGTCGGTGAGCACCGCCCAGTCGTGCCCGAGCCCGCGGGCGGCGTCGGCCATCTCCTCGAACGGGTGACCGCCGTCGGACCAGTCGGAGTGGAGGTGGCAGTCGCCCCGGGCGGCGGCCAGCAGCTCCCAGCCGGCTCGCGCCGCGGGCCCGGCCTCGGCCTCCAGCCGGGCCAGGTACGGCGGTGTCGCACCCGTCGAGGCCTGGGCGATCACCTCGGACGTGACCGGTCCCACGCCCCGCAGACGGCGGACGGCGGCGGCGTCCACCACACCGGGCGGCAGGCCGCGGACGGCCTCGGCGGCGGTGTGGAACGCCCGCACCCGGTACGGGGAGGCGCCCTGCCACTCCAGGAGGAAGGCGATCCGTCGCAGCGCCTGCTCCGGGTCCACGGCCGCGCCCACCTCAGGTCACCGCCACGGCCAGGGTCGGTCGTCCACTGCCCACCGTGCCTCCTCGGGGCCCGAATCCCGGGTGCGGGGCGGGCGCCGACCGCCCCGCCCGTCCCCGGCGGCTACCCGGACCGGGCCCGGCGAACCGGGCATGGCCGCGGGCCGGGCGGGTACCCGCAGGCGCCGGGGGTGCGCGTGGGTGCACCCCCGTGGACCGACACGAACCAGGAGGAGACATGGACCGGCACGGCAAGGTCCTGGCGATCGTGACGAACTACGGCGTCGAACAGGACGAACTGCTCGTTCCCGTACGGCACCTGCGCGACAACGGCGCCCGGGTCGACATCGCCGCCCCCGACCGGGGCGACATCCGCACCCTGGTCGGGGACGAGGAACCCGGCGAGACGGTGCGCCCCACCCTCACCCTCGACGAGGTCGACGCCGCCGGCTACGACCTGCTGCTCATCCCCGGCGGCACCATCAACGCGGACACCCTCCGGCTCCGGCAGCCGGCCGTCGACACGGTGCTCGCCTTCACCACGTCCGGGCGGCCCGTCGCCGCGATCTGCCACGGCCCCTGGTTGCTGGCCGAGGCCGGCGTCGCGTACGGCAAGCGGCTCACCTCCTACCCCTCCCTGCGCACCGACCTCGCCAACGCCGGCGCCACCTGGACGGACGAGCCGCTGGTCACGGACGACACCAACGGCTGGCGCCTGGTGACCTCACGCAACCCCGACGACCTCGAACACTTCCTGCGCGGCATCGACGACGCGCTGCGCGCCCGGGCCGAGACGGTCGGCTCGCACTGACCGGCCGACGCGGGCACGGAGATCGTCGGGCACGTCGGCGGGCACATGCTCGCCGCTGCGCGGCGGAGAGGGTGGCCCCGGTGGGGGTTCCGGTTGCGGCGGGCCGGTTCTCCGCGCCCGGCGCCGGGTCGAGCCGGCGGCCGACGCCGTCGGATCGGGCCCCGGTGCGGCGGGGCACGCCGCCTCGTTCTGTTCCGTGCCCGGCGCCTGCCCGCCCCCTGCCGCGAATGCGCGGACGCCAGGGGGCGGTCTCGACGGCGCGGCCCCACCCGGCCAACGGACGGGGGCGGCGGGAGGGTTGATCCGGCGCTGGGCGGGCAGGCGCGCGGTCGGCCGGGACGGGCCCGGCCGTGCCGAGCAAGGAGGCTCCGGATGAGCATGGTGAGGGAATCGGTCGACGTCGACGTGCCGCTGGGTGCCGTCTACAACCAGTGGACGCTGTTCGAGGAGTTCCCGCGGTTCATGGAGGGCGTCGACGCGGTGACCCAGGTGGACGACCGCCACAACCACTGGCGGACGAGCATCGGCGGGGTCACCCGTGAGTTCGACACCGAGATCGTCGACCAGCTGCCCGACGAACGGATCGCCTGGCGCACCGTCGACGGCGAGGTGAGGCAACAGGGCGTGGTGACCTTCCAACGGCTCGACGACGAGCACACGCGGGTCAACATGGCCATCGACTTCCGGCCCGAGGGCATCGCCGAGCGAGCCGGGGACGCGCTGGGAGTGGTGGACCGGAGGGTGAAGGGGGACCTGCGACGCTTCAAGGACTTCATCGAGCGCCGCGGTGGCGAGGAGGGCGGCTGGCGCGGCCGGGTGAGCCCCGGTTGAGCACCGTCCGACCGCCCGCTGATCCCGGTGTCCACGGCTCCTCGGGGGCCGGGGACACCGGGCGCGCCCGCCCCGGGCGACCGCCGGGCCCCGCTCCGGGGCGAGGGGCCCCGCAAGGAACCCGGGGAAGGCCGGCCGGGCCGTATGCTGGGGCCATGAGCGACCGGCCGGCGGGCCCGGGGTGGACCTTCCTCACGAACCACGCTCGCGTGTTGGTGCAGATCGCCCGGGATCCGGGGATCAGGGTGCGCGACATCGCCGCCCGCTGCCTGCTGACCGAACGGGCGGTGCAGCGGATCATCGTCGACCTGGAGCAGGCAGGTTACCTCAGCCACGAGCGGCAGGGGCGCACCAACCACTACCACGTGACCACCGGCAAGCAGCTGCGCCACCCGGCGGACGCGGGCCCGTCCCTGGCGGAGCTGCTGGCCGCCCTGCTGCGCTGACACCGCCGAGGCCCGCCCGCTGACGTCCCGTCACCGAGGAGGCGGGCCCGGGCGCCGCGCGGGCCCGCGTGCCGCTGCCGTCACGGGGCCCGGACGATGACCACCGGGCAGGCGGCGTGCTGTGCGCAGTGGGTGCTCACCGAGCCGAGCAGGGTGCGGCTGAAGCCGCCGCGGCCGTGGCTGCCGACCACCAGCAGTTCGGCGCCCCGGGCCGCGTCCAGGAGGACGTCGGAGGGGTCGCCCATGACCATCGTCTGGCGGACCTCCGCCCGGCAGTCCTCGCCGAGCACGGTGTGCAGCTCCTCGGCGAACCGCCGTTCGGCCAGCTCCCGGTCGAAGGTGCTGTCGACCACCGGGGCCGACCAGCCGAAGTGGCTCGGTGGCTCCCAGGCGCCGACGGCGTCGACCACCCCGCCGATCAGGGTGGCGTGCCGGGCCGCCCAGCGCAGGGCGGCGTACGAGGGCGGCGAGCCGTCGACGCCGACCACCACGCGGGGCACGGAATCCTTCGCGTTCATCTGCACCGTCCTGTCGATCGTCGCCTCCCGACCACGGTGCTGGGCGCCGGACGGCCCCGCCACCACGGCCCGGCACCCGGGTGACACCGGCCGCCCCGGCCCGCCGACCCGGGGCGGGAGCGTCCCAGGGGAGAAGGCCGGCCTTGCCTCAGTTGCGATGCGCACCGGGCGCGCCGAGGGCCGGCGCACCGAGGGCCGGCGCGCCGAGGACGGCCCGGCGGCGGACGGCGAGGGCTGAGGACCTGTCACCCGCTGGGCGCGGCGGCCGGGGTGAGGGCGCCCCGCCCCCCCCCCGCGCCGC
>NZ_JBSFWR010000177.1:0-8311 GCF_053594915.1 Kitasatospora sp. NPDC002543
GCCGGAGATCCGCTGCTCGGCGGCGAAGCTCGCGATGAACTGCGGCACCCCCGCCCATATGGCCGTCAGCGAGCTGCCGCCGCCCCCGTGGTGCAGGCTGGAGTTCCTTGGCCGCGTCGGTCAGGGCCTGCTGGGCCGGCTTGGTGCCCGCGATGGTCTGCTCGATCGCGGTCTCCACGCCCTTGCGGGCCTGCGGCATCACACCGAGCAGGCAGCCGGCCGTGGCCGGGGTCGGCTTGGTGGCCTTCAGCTGGTCGATCGCGGTCTGGAACTGCGGGTACTTGGCCACCCACTCCTTGTCCTTGGGGTCGTCCAGGGACTTGGTGTTGACCGGGAAGTAGCCGGTGCCGGTGTGCCAGACGGCCTGCTGCTCGGGCGCGGAGACGAACTTCTCGAACTCCCAGGCGGCGCGCTTCTCGGCGTCCGAGTGGCCGGGGCCGCTGATCCACAGCGAGGCGCCGCCGATCACCGGGCCGCCCTGGTCGGCGGCGCCGACCTTCGGGAAGGCCGCGGTGCCGACGCCGAACTTCGCGGCCTCGGTGTAGCCGCGCAGCACACCGGTGGACTCCAGGTGCATCGCGACCGTACCGGCCTTGAACGCGGCCTGGGCGTCGTCGGTGGTGCGGCCGGTGTTGGCCGCGTAGCCGCCCTTGACCAGGTCGGCCCACCACTGGACGATCTGGGCGCCCTGGGCGGAGTCGAAGACGACCTTGCCGGCCTTGTTGCCGCGGCCGTTGTCGTTGTCGCAGTACATGGCGCCGGACTCGGCGAGCAGCTGCTCGACGAACCAGCCGTAGATGGCGGCGCCGAAACCGTACCGGACGGTCTTGCCGTCGGCGTCCTTCTTGGTCAGCTTCTTGGCCAGCTCGCCCAGCTCGTTGAGGTCCTTGGGCGCCTGGGCGGGGTCGAGGCCGGCCTCCTTGAAGGCGTCGGTGTTCAGGTAGAGCAGCGGCATCGAGGAGTTGAACGGCATCGACTGGAGCTTGCCGCCGACCGAGTAGTAGTTGCGGATGTTGGCGTCCAGGTCGTCCAGCGCGTAGTTGTCCTTGTCGGCGAAGGCCTGGGCCGGGACGGTCTGCTTGGAGTCGATCATGAACCGGGTGCCGATGTCGTAGACCTGTGCCAGGGCGGGGGTGCCCTTCTGCTGCACCGCGGCCTTGTACTTGGTGACCAGTTCGTCGTACTTGCCCTGGAACTCCGCCTTGACCTCGATCTTGCCCTGGTGGGCGGCGTTGAACTGGCCGACCAGCCCGTTCAGCACGTCGGCGTTCTTGCCGGTCATCGAGTGCCAGAACTCGACGGTGGTGACACCGGAGGCCTGGTCGAGCGCCTGGGCACCGGGCGCGCCGGCGTCGGACGAGCCGCCCGAGCCGGAACCGGAGCCGGAGCCGCCGGAGCTGCAGGCGGTCAGGGACAGGCCGGCCACCAGCAGGGCCGCGAGCGCGCGCGCACTCTTCTTCACGAGGGTTCTCTCTCTATCCGGGAAAGCGGGGAACGAAGCGGGGAACACGGACGGGCCGGGGGTCAGCGGACCGCGCCCGCGGTGAGGCCGCGGACGATGAAGCGCTGGCCGAAGACCACCAGGGCGAGCGTGGGCAGCAGGGAGAGCACGACGCCGGCCAGGATCAGCCCGGGGTCGGCCATCTCGGAGTCGCGCAGCGAGGTAAGACCGATCTGGAGGGTCTGCATCTTCGCCGTGCGGGTGATGATCAGCGGCCAGAAGTACTGGTTCCAGGCCGACAGGAAGACGTAGATCGACAGCGCCGCGAGGGCCGGCTTGTTGAGCGGGACGACGATCCGCCACAGGAACCGCCAGTGGCCGGCCCCGTCGATCCGGGCGGCGTCGCGCAGTTCGCCGGGCAGCTGGCGGAAGGCCTGGCGCAGCATGAAGGTGCCAAAGCCGGAGGCCAGGAAGGGCAGCACCAGGCCGAAGTAGGTGTTGCCGAGCCCCCAGCCCGACAGCGTCAGGTAGTTGGGGATGATGATGGCCTCCCACGGGACCATCAGCGTGGCCAGGAACACCCCGAACACCACGGCCCGGGCCTTCATCGGCAAGAAGACGAAGGCGTACGCGGCGAGCACCGAGGTGAACAGCTGGGCGAGGGTGATGACGGTCGCCACGATCGCCGAGTTGGCGTACTGGCGGGCCAGCGGGATGGCCTCCACGGCGCCGGAGAAGTTCCGCCCGGTGACGGAGTGCGGCACCAGGGCCGGCGGGTAGGAGGAGAGTTCGGACGGGCCCATGAAGGCTCCGGCGATCGCGTAGTACACCGGGAAGGCCACGGTGACGACGGCGACGCCGAGCAGCAGGTAGACGGCGGCACGGCCGAGCAGGTCGCGCGGGGAGCGCCCGGCGAGGACGCGGGTGCGCGGGCGGGGCGCCCCGGCCTCCGGCCCGGCCTCGGCCCCGGTGGTGAGGGTGGTCATGCGTAGTGCACCTTCCGCTCCAGGACGCCGAACTGGACGGCCGTGCAGGCGAGGACGACCACGAGCAGCACCACGGCCTGGGCGCTCGCGGTGCCGAAGTCGCTGGAGCCGTAGGCGAAGGCCTTCTCGTAGACGGAGTAGACGAGGGTCCGGGTGGAGCCGTCCGGTCCGCCCTTGGTGAGGATGTGGATCTGGCCGAAGCTCTGGAGAGCGTGGACGGTGGAGACCACGGTCAGGAAGAACAGGTTCGGGCCGAGCATCGGGACGGTGATCGAGCGGGCCAGCCGCAGGCCGGAGGCGCCGTCGATGCGGGCCGCCTCGAGCACCTCGCCGGGGATCGAGCCGATGCCCGCGGAGAGCACCAGCACGTTGTAGCCGAGGTTCATCCACACCGTGGTGACGGCCACCGAGAACAGCGCGTAGCGGGAGTCGGTCAGCCAGCCGATCGGGCCGAGGCCGACGTGCGACAGCAGGCCGTTGAGCACCCCGCTGGCGGGGTTGAAGAACACCGCGAACACCACCGAGGCGCTGGCCACCGAGAACGCGAAGGGCAGCGCGAACGCCGAGCGCAGCAGCCGCACGCCCCGGATCCGGTTCTCCAGGAGCAGGACCAGCACCAGCGCGCCGAGCACCCCGGGCACCACGGTGAGCAGGGTGAACAGCGCCGTGGTCGTCAGGGTGCGGCCGAAGTCGGCCGAGGCGAAGAGGTCGGTGTAGTGCTTCGTCCCCACGTAGCGGGAGGGCGCGCCGAAGAGGTCGTTGGCGTGTCCGCTCAGGTAGATGGTCCGCCCCAGCGGGTAGCCGATGAAGAGGACGAAGACCACCAGGGAGGGCAGCAGGAAGGCCCAGGCGAGCCCGTGCTCGCCCCAGCGCCCTCCCCGGTGTGCCCGTGGGCGGCGGCCCGGGAGGGTCGCGGTGTGCGGTGCGGTCGGCATCTGTCGCGCGTCCGCCTTTCGTGATGTCGGTTCCGGCCGAAACCGTGTCTTGCCCGAACGACGGCGTGGGAACCCCGTGGTGATCAACGGGTGTCGCCGGGATTACGCGTTCGCGTCAGATCCGGCCGGTCGTGCGCGGACGGGCGGCGAAGGGACGGCGGCCGGGGCCCGGACCGGCGGTTGGGCCGCCGGTCGGGCGGTTCACCGCGCTGTCGGAGGGGTGGCGTACGGTGCGCGGGTGGACGAAACGGAATTCGACATCCCGGCCGCAATGGCCGAAAGTGTGCGCTCCCGCGCGGGCGCTTGGGAGCTCGTCCGGGGCTTCGCCGCCTACTGGGGCGAGCCGCTGGGGCCGGACGACGGCTTCACGGACGCGGAACTGGACGCGGCCGAGCGGCGGTTGGGCCTGCGGCTGCCGACGGCGCTGCGCGAGGCGTACCGGCTGTTCGGCCGCCGGGCGGACCTCACCAGCAGCCAGGACGTGCTGCTGACCCCGGACGAGCTGCACGTGCTGGACGGCGCCCTGGTGTACCGGGCGGAGAACCAGGGCTGCGCGCACTGGGGCGTGCTGCTGGACGACCTCGGTCTGGAGGACCCACCGACGGTCGGCCGGCTCGACCTGGCGGACAAGTCGCAGGAGCGGTGGGAGCCCTGGGAGGAGCGCTTCTCCTCGGCGGCCGCCGCCATGGCGATGATGGAGAAGCTGCTGGAGGACCACGAGCTGGCCGACTTCCTCGAACTGGAGGAGGAACTGCCGGGCGGCCTGCGGGAGTTGCCCCCGCTCGGCCGCCACTTCCGCTGGTACCAGGGGCCGGAGGTGCTGGTCGGGGTGGCCGGGGAGGCGTGGGTGGCGGTCCGGGCCCGCACCCCGGAGGCGCTGGAGGCGCTCTACGAGGAGGGCGAGTAGCCCGGGGAGCGGTCCGGGCCGCCCGGCCGGGCTCGGGGCCCGGCCGGCGGGGCCCGGTCGGTCGCGCGGCCCGGCCGGCGGGGCCCGGTCAGGCGGAGGCGCCGCCGTCCAGCACCAGGTCGCTGCCGACGGTGTAGCCGGCCTCCGGCGAGGCCAGGTACAGCACCGCGGCGGCCACCTCCTCGGTCGCACCGGCCCGGCCGACCGGGACCTCGGCCTTCATCCGCTCGGCCTTGGCCCCGGCGTCCTCGCCCGGGCGGGAGGACATCGGGGTGTCCACCGGGCCGGGGCTGACGGTGTTGATCCGCACGCCCTCGGCGATGTGGTCGAGGGCGGCGGCCCGGGTCAGCACGGTGACGGCGGCCTTGCTGGCGGCGTAGGCGCCGACGCCCGCGAGCCGCCTGTGGGCGCCCAGGTTGGACGAGACGTTGACGATCGCGCCGCCGCCGTGGGCCCGCATGTGGGCGATCTGCGACTGCATGGCGAGCAGGGTGCCGGTGACGTTGACTCCGATCAACCGCTGCCACTCGGCCTCGTCGATGTCGGCGACCGGGCCGGCGGCGCCGAACACTCCGGCGTTGTTGACGGCGACGTCGAGGGCGCCGAAGCGCTCGACGGTCTCGCGCACCAGCCGGGCG
Source organism: Kitasatospora sp. NPDC002543 (assembly GCF_053594915.1). Lineage (NCBI taxonomy): Bacteria > Bacillati > Actinomycetota > Actinomycetes > Kitasatosporales > Streptomycetaceae > Kitasatospora > Kitasatospora sp. NPDC002543. The sequence goes on from NZ_JBSFWR010000177.1 coordinate 4,908, forward strand.
GCGTCCTGGGCCTTCGTCACGTCGCCGGTGAGCGCGACGGCCTTGCCGCCGGCGGCCTCGATCAGCTCGACGGTCTCGGCGAGCGGGCCAGCGCCGCGGCCGGCGACCGCGACCCGGGCGCCCTCCTGGGCGAAGGCGAGCGCGATGGCCCGGCCGATGCCGCTGCCGGCACCGGTGACCAGGACGGACTTGTCGGCGAAACGCGTGGTCATGAGGTGAACTCCTTGATCCGAGTGGTGTGTTCGGGTTCGGTGGGGACAGTGGGAAGAGTGGGGACGGTGGTCCGGGGCAGGGCGGCGACCGCGACGGCGGTGAGCGCCAGGCCCGCGGCGGCCGCCGTGAAGGCCGCGGCGTAGCCGCCGACGACGCTCGGCCGGGTGGCGGCGAGCGCCATCAGCGCGGCCAGTCCGGCCGTGGGGCCGAGTTCCATGGCCGTGTTGAACACTCCCGCGGCCAGCCCGGTGCGCTCGGGCGCGACCCCGCCGGTGGCGAGCACGGCCGCACCGGCGAAGGCCGCGGCGGCGCCGGCGGGCAGCAGGAGCAGCCCGGGCAGCAGGCCGAGGGGGTAGCCGCTGCCGGGGGTGAGTCCGGCCAGCAGGCCGAGCCCGGCGGCCGCCGTGGCGAGGCCGCCGGCGGTGACGGCCCCCGGCCCGAACCGGGCGGTCAGCGGGCCGGCCAGCCGGCCGGCGAGCAGCAGGACGGCCGCGTACGGCAGGAACGCGGCGGAGGTGGCCGCGGCGCTCCAGCCGCGCAGCTGCTGGAGGTAGAGCGAGAGCAGGACGAAGGTGAGGGCGGTCCCGGCGGCGGTGGCCATGACGGCGGTGAGCGCGGTGGCGCGGTGGCGGTCGGCGAGGAAGCCGGGCGGCAGCAGCGGGTCGGCGGTGCGGCGTTCAGCGGCGGCGAAGGCGAGCAGCAGCACGAGTCCGGCGGCCAGCGGGCCGTACGTCCGGGGGCTGTGCCAGCCGTGCTCGGTGGACGCCACCAGGGCGTAACTCGCCGCGCAGACACCGGCGGTGGCGAGGGCGGCGCCGCGCAGGTCCAGCGCCGGGCGGGTGCCGGCGGGGGTGGCGGAGGGCAGGGCGGCGGAGCGGGCGAGGCCGGCCAGGGCGACCAGCACGGGCACCGCGAACAGCCAGCGCCAGGAGACCGCGGCGGCGACCGCCCCCGAGACCACGCTGCCGACGGTGGCGCCGAGCACCGACAGGCCGCCCCAGGTGGCCATCGCCCGCCGGTAGGCGGCCGGTTCGGGGTGCAGCACCCGTACCACCGCGACCGCCGCCGGGGCGGTGAGGGCGGCTCCCGCGCCCTGCGCGAAGCGGCTCGCCAGCAGGACGGGGTAGCCGGGCGCGAGGGCGCAGGCGATCGAGGCGGTGGCGAGCAGCACCAGGCCGACGCGGAGCACCGGGCGCCCGCCGTGGCGGTCCGCCAGTCTGCCGCCGAGCAGCAGCAGGGAGCTGAAGGAGAGCCCGTAGGCGGCGCTGAGCAGCAGCACCCCGGACGGGCCGAGCGCGAACTCCCGTGCCACCAGTGGCAGCGGGACGGTCAGGATCATGATCGTGAAGATCAGCACCGCCTGGACGAGGCCGAGCAGCGCGAAGCCGTACCGGCCGGTAGTGTCGCCGGTCATGCAAAACCCTCCCCCTATAAAGACCGTTCGGTCCAGAATGAGTCCAGCAGAAGACGCCGGTCCGAGCGGACCGGGCGTCAGTCCAGCAGTGCCAGCGCCTGCTCGGCGGCGGCCCGCGCGCGGACCCCGCCGTCGGCGGTCTTGCCGACCACCCGGATGCCCTGGAGCAGCACCACCAGCATCCGGGCGAGCGCCCGCGGCTCCCGGCCGGCGGGCAGTTCGCCCTGGGCGGCGGCCCGCGCCAGGGCGGCGGTGAGCAGTGTCTCCAGACGGTCGAGGCTCGCCTCCACCCGGCGGGACGCGTCCGGGTCGTGCGGGGCCAGCTCCACCGCCGTGTTGGTGACGAAGCAACCGCGCCGCCGCTCCTCCTCACCCGTCACGGCGTATCCGCGGACCAGCTCCCGGACCATCGGCAGCGCCGGGCCGGGCCGGGACAGTTCGAGCAGCCGCGCCGAGTCGCTCTGCTCGCAGTAGCGCTCCAGCGCCCGCAGGTAGAGCTCGCGCTTGCCGCCGAAGGTCGCGTAGAGGCTGGCCCGGCCGATGCCCAGCCCATCGACCAGGTCGGCCATCGAGGTGGCCTCGTAGCCGCGCCGCCAGAACAGCTCCAGGGCCGCCTGCAGCGCCGCGTCCGGGTCGAATTCCTTCGTTCGCGCCATGGTCGGAACGTTAGCCCTTTCTGGATCGACCGGTCAAGAAAGGGCAACTATTGGTCCAGACCTGATCTCTGACGGAGCATTGCCAATTGGACTAGACCACAGCTACCCTACCGCTTCCATCCACCTCCTTCCCCCACAGGAGGAGTTCCGCATGCCCGCACACCGCCCCACCCATCCCCGGCAGACGGCGGACGCCGTCAGACCGCTCGTGCTGACGGCGTTCCGGATCGTCGTCGGCCTGCTCTTCGCCTGCCACGGCGCCGCCTCCGTCTTCGGACTGTTCGGCGGCGCCAAGGGCGGGGGCTCCCTCCCGCTCGGCCAGTGGCCCGGCTGGTGGGCCGCCCTGATCCAGCTGGTCGGCGGCGTCCTGGTGCTGCTCGGCGCCGGCACCAGGACGGCCGCCCTGCTCTGCTCCGGCTCGATGGCCTACGCCTACTTCACCGTCCACCAGGAGCGCGCGTTACTGCCGCTGCAGAACGGGGGCGAGGCCTCGGTGATGTTCTGCTGGTCCTTCCTGACCATCGCGGTGCTCGGCTCCGGCCCGTACGCGGTGGACCGCCTGCTCACCCGCCGGCCCCCGGCCGAGCCGGCCCCACCGGCGGTCCGGCCGACCTCGGCGGTCTGACCGGCGCCGGCGGTCCGCCGGGCCACGTCGGCCCGCCGGACCGCCGGACCGCCGCACGTCGTCAGCTGTCCGCGGCCAGGTGGCGCTCGACCGAGGCGACCTTGGCGGTGAGGCCGTCGGTGACCCCGGCCCTGTCGTCGATCTTGATGACCGTGCTCACCCGGTTGCTGTGCGCCTTCACCGCCTCGATCGCCTCCCTGATCACCGGCATCACCTCGTCCCACTCCCCCTCGACGCTGGTGAACATCGCGTCCGTGCGGTTCGGCAGGCCACTGCGCCGGACCACCCGGACGGCGGCGGCCACCGCCTCCCCCACGTCCTCGCCGATCCCCAGCGGGGTCACCGAAAAGGCTGCGATCACGGCTCTGCGCTCCTCGTACGTCGACGGCACTGGTCGCCGGTCCGGGTCCTGCCGGTTCCACGGCACCCCGCGGGCCCCTGCCGCCGGGCGACTGGTCGGCTGGTGGGCGCTCATCGGGTTCCTCCGGTCTGGGTC
>NZ_JBSFWR010000178.1:0-8241 GCF_053594915.1 Kitasatospora sp. NPDC002543
GCCAGTGGGGCGCCGGCCTCCTCGCCGAAGCCGGTGACGATGTTGAGCACACCCGGCGGCACCAGGTCGACGGTCTGCTCCGACTTCCCACTCCTCTCCCTCTCCGCCGGCACTCGCCGACGGCCCGCCGGCATCCCAGGTTTGTGGGATGTCCCCAGGTCGAGGGGCGCTGTCAGGATGTGGCGCACGGAGCCGACCACTCCGGCCGGGCTCCGTCGGAGCGATCCGGCCGTCTCGACAGAGGGATCCACACCCATGAAGATGCGTCGACTGGCCGCTGCCGCGGCCGTCGCGGCCGTCATCGCCCCGGTGCTCGTCATCGCCACCGGCGCCGAGGCGAACGCCTACCCCCGGCAGCTGTCGAAGCGGGAGATCTGCACCGCGGCCTGGAACGTCAACTACTGGTCCGGCGGCGAGGCCTTCGCCCGCGGCCAGTGGCGCGCCTGTATGGGGGGCTGACCGCTCCCCGGTCTTCCCCGCCCGGGGCCCGGAGCGGTCCCGCAGACCCGTGCACCCCGACGGCGCGGCCGGGAACCCCCGCCCTGCCCGCCGGCCGAGGCCTTCCGCCCCGACACCCGGACGAACCGCCAGGGAGTGGGAAGTCGACCAGACCGACTTCCCACTCCCTGCCCGGCACGCACGGCATACTCCCGGCGGGTGACTCCCGTACCTCTCCGGGGTTACGAACGCCGCCGGAACGTTTACATCGACGGGCCGATTCGACACGGAGCCGCGGAACCTAGCGTCGACCCCATGAAACGCAATCGCCGTATCAGCGCCGTCGCGGTGCTGGCGCTCGCCGCCCTCGTCACCGGAACCGACGCCGGGTTCGCCGCCACGGCCACACCGGCCGCACCGGTGGCCACGTACGCGTCCGACACCGCACCTGCCACGGCCCCCGCGCCCACGCGGACCTTCCAGGGCGCGCTCCCCGCCCCGACCGGCCCCTACGCCGCCGGCGAGGACGTCATCCACCTCACCGACGCGAGCCGCCCCGACCCGTGGGTGCCGTCCTCCGGCCCCCGCCAACTGACCGTCACGATGATCTACCCGGCCGTCCCCGGAACCGGGACCCCGGCCCCCTACATGACCCTCGGCGAGGCGGCCGGGATCCTCCAGCGCCAGCACACGCCGGCGAACTCCGGCATCACCCCGCAGAGCCTCGTCGACGTCACCACCCACGCCTACGACGGCGCGCGGCCGCAGCCCGGCAAGCACCCGCTGGTGGTCCTCTCACCCGCGTACGAGAACCCGCGCATGACGCTCACCGCCCTCGCGACCGACCTGGCCAGTCACGGCTACGTCGTCGCTCTCGTCGGCCACACCTACGAGGACAGCGGCGAGACCCTGGCGGACGGCCGGACATCGCCGTGCGTGATCTGCGACGGCCCGGCAGGGCTCGACTTCGACGCCGTCGCCGCCGGCCGCGCACGGGACGAGTCCTTCGTGATCGACCGGTTGACGCACGGCAACGCCGCGTGGCGCCTCGCCCACCTCATCGACAAGCACGAGATCGGCGCGGCCGGACACTCCCTCGGCGGAGCGGCGGCCGCCGCCACGATGATCGCCGACCCGCGGGTCCGGGCCGGAGTGAACATGGACGGCTCCTTCCACCCGGACCCGAAGCCCGGCCAGATCGACCGGCCGTTCCTCATGCTGGGCGAGCCCGTCTCCGACCAGTCGGCCGGCAACGACTGGGAGCAGCCCTGGGCCGCCCTCGGCGGCTACAAGAAGTGGCTGACGGTCACCGGCGCGGACCACTTCAGCTTCGCCGACCTGGACCTGCTCAAGGCGGAGGCCGGATTCCCGGCGGGACCCCTCTCCCCGGAACGCGCGCTGGCGATCACCCGCACGTACGTGACGGCGTTCTTCGACCGGACACTGAAGGGCACCAACAGCCCGCTGCTGGACGGCCCCTCCCCGAACTACCCCGAAGTCCTCTTCCAGCACCAGTCGTACTGACCGCGAAGGTCGGTGACACGGTTCACGGGTGCCTGGCCTCCTCCTCGGGGACGTCGCCGAGCTGCTCGAAGTCTTCGAGGAGCCGGAGGCGCGGTTCCGGCGCAGCGCCAGACCGCCGAAGGCCGGGACGTGGACCTCGCGCTTCGACCGGACCAGTACCCGAATGCCGGGGCACGTCACCACCGGCACGGGCGCACCGGTGCGGCACTCGGTCAGTCCCGCCGATCCGGGCGGGCTCCCCCCGGCCGTCGGGCAGGGGCCGGTCCCTCACCCCAAAGCGCTACACCTGTCCACGGGTGGCCCTGAACAAGTAGCGACGGGCCGTGGGGGCTGACGAACCTGGTCGCATCCGTCCAAACGGTATCCGTATCGACCAGGGAAGGCCCCTCGCATGAAGGTCACTCGACGAATATCCGCCATCCTTCTCGCCGTAGCCCTCAGCCTCGGCGCCGCCGCCACCGCGCCGGCTTTCGCGGGCGGAGGTGGGCACGGAGGCGGGCACGGAGGCGAGCACGGGAGCCATGACTCCTGCGAGGACGATGGATGCCAGGGACCGGAAGGTCCGGAAGGACCCGAGGGACCCGAGGGACCTGAGGGACCCGAGGGGCCACAAGGTCCTGAGGGGCCGGAGGGTCCGCAGGGCCCGGCCGGGGTTCAAGGTCCGGAAGGCCCTGCCGGTCCGGAAGGCCCTGCCGGTCCGGAAGGCCCTGCCGGTCCGGAAGGCCCTGCCGGTCCGGAAGGCCCTGCCGGTCCGGAAGGCCCTGCCGGCCCGCAAGGCCCGGCCGGGGCTCAAGGTCCGGAAGGCCCCGCTGGTCCCCAAGGCCCGGAAGGCCCTCCCGGCAAGAACGGCGTGTCCGGTCCCAGCATCACGGTGAACGGCCCATCCGTTCCCGCGGACGGGGTGAGTGTGGCCACGGCCGTCTGCCCGGCCGGCTACACCTTGACCAGTGGCGGCTACACCTCGGACGGCCCGAACGGCTACGGGGGTATCGGCGAGAAGGGGCATCCCAACAGCACCAACACGGGCTGGGAGGTCCCTGCCCCGCGCGACAACACCCCCGGTGCGGGGATCCACGCATGGGCGATCTGCCTCCCGATCGGATAGCTCCGATCCGGCCCGGGCACCGCATCGTGGTTCACGCGGGCCGGGCTGCCCTGCCGACGCCGGCAGGGCAGCCCGGCCCGCGTTTCCGTCGCCGTCCGAGTGGTCCTCCCGTGGGCGCCGCTCGATCCGGTTCGGTGAAGAGGTGCGATCTCCCACTGAACCGCTCGCCCCTTCCGCCCCGCACCCGGCCCGCCCGGTCGGCGCCGGCCCGGCGTCCACGCCACCGAGGGCCGGTCCTGGCTCCTCGCGGCCGACGGCGACGGCGCACCGGCCACGGCGTGATCGGCGGTGACGGCAGGCCGCTCGCGCTGCTCGCCCTCGTGCGGCGCCGGCACGGCCCCGACGCCGTGGCCGCGTCGGCCGCGAACCCCCGGCGAGATGTGCGGCTTCGGGGGAGGAACGCCTCACGGCGGCGGGCGTCGGCCCCTGGCCGCACCTCCGGGCCCGTACGCGTCCAGGGCCGGTTCGGGAGGTGCCACGTGGTCCCGCAACTCCTGTAGGTCCGCAGGCGTGTTGACCGCGCACCAGTACCCCTCGGCGCGGTACCCCGCCAGCTGCCGCAGCCGGACCAGCCGCGGCAGGGTCGTCTCCGCGTGGTCCCCCCGGTCCGGCAGCAGCGGGACCACGCCGGGCGCGAAGGCGTACACGCCGCCGTTGACGGTGCAGGCGGGCGGGGGAGGCGCGGCGATCTCGGCGACCATCCCCAGCTCGTCGCAGACCACGGTGCCGCGGGGCAGCCGGGGCGGGACCAGGGCGACCGTGGCCAGCGCCCCGCACCGTACGTGGTGGGCGCCCAGTGCGGTGAGCGGGAACTCGGCCCAGATGTCGCCGTAGACGGCGAACCACGGCTCCCCGGGCGCGGGGAGCGCGCGGGCCGCGAGTTTCAGCCCGCCGCCCCGCCCCAGCGGGCGGTCCTCCACGACCACGGTGGTGCGGACCGGCAGGGCCGCCGTGCGGACGTACTCGGTGATGGCCCGCGCCCGGTGGCCGGCCGAGACGACCACCGTCCGCACGCCGGCGGTGGCGAACCGGTCGAGCTGGTGGCGCAGCAGGGGTGCGCCGTCCACCTCGACCATCGCCTTGGGGCGCAGGTCCGTGTACGGGGCGAGCCGCCCGCCGCGTCCGCCCGCCAGGATCACGGCCTGGCGGATCGGGAGGCCGGGAGAGGTGGTGACCGGCGTGGCCAACGTGTGTTCGAGTCTGGTCAACTTCGTTTTCCCGTAGTGCCCTTGTGGGGTGTGATCGTCGGCGATCCCGATCACCTCCGGTGCTCGTCCCGCGTCCGTTCCTAGGCTGCCGCCATGAGCATCCCCTCCGAACTCATCGGCAGCATTCCCCGTTCCCCGGAGCTTCTGGCCGCGTACGCCGCGCACGCCTCCGGCGAACTCGGCGACGCCGCACTCGCGGAGACCCGCCAGCGGGCCGTCCGCGAAACCGTCGCCCAGCTGGAGTCCGTCGGCTCGCCCGTCGTCACCGACGGCGACCAGGCCAAGCGCGACGCCTACACCTACCCGCTCGACGGCGCCGACGGCCTGGCCGCCGACGGGGTCGTCATCCCCTTCGCCGACGGGCACATCCGGCAGCTTCCGCGGCTGACCGCCGGCCCCTTCCGCTACCGCGTGCACGCCGAGCAGTACCTCCGGGCCGCGCAGAAGGTCGCGACCGTCCCCGTGAAGCAGTCGGTCGTGGCGCCGTCCCTGCTCTCCCTGCTGTACCCGGCGGACGGCATCGCGGGCTACCCGCGCGAGGCGTTCCTGGACGACCTCGTCGACGGCGCCGAGGCGGACATCCGGGGCTGCCTCGACTCGGGTGCGCACGTCGTGCAACTGGAGTTCACCGAGGCGCGGTTGTCGCTGAAGCTCGACCCGAGTGGCGGGGTGCTCCGGGACTTCGTCGAACTGCACAACCGGGTGCTGTCCCGGTTCGGCGCGGCCGAACGCGCCCGGATCGGCGTCCACACCGACCCCGGCGCCGACCAGGACTCCACCCACAGCCTCGACGTCGACTACGCGGAACTGCTGCCCACGCTGTTCCGGCTCACGGTGGGCAACTTCTACCTCTCCCTGGCGAGCGAGGCCGACCCGGAGCGCGTCCTGGCCGTCGTCGCCGACCACCTGCCCGCCGACGCGCGGGTGTTCGTCGGCGTCACCGACCCGACCGACCCCCGGGTCGAGACCGCCGAGGAGGTGCGCGACCGGGTGCTGACCGCCGCCCGCCACCTGCCCGCCGACCGGCTCGGCACCTGCGACGACGCCGGGTTCGCCGCCTTCGCCGACGACCTGTCCACCTCCCGCCAGACCGCCTTCGCCAAGATCCGCGCACGGATCGAGGGCACGGCGCTGGCGGCCGAGGCGCTCGGGCTCTGATCGCCGGCCCCGGTGCGCGCGGGAAGCCGGCCCGGCCGACTTCCCGCTCCGCACCTCAGGGCGAACCCTGACGCAAGATCAGGGAACGGTGGCCCCCGGCCCCTGATGCCCCGGGCGGCCCGCACCGGAAGACTCGTCGCCGGGCCGGGAACCACCGGCCCGGACGACCACCAGTCTGGAGCCGGACCGCCCATGAACGCCCACCCGAACGCCCTTGGCAGCCGTAGTCGTTGGGCCGTGCTGGCCGCCGCCGGGGCTATGGCCGCCGCGCTGACGGTCGGCGCGGGCACGCCCGCCCTCGCCGCCTCGGCCTCGCCCGTCGCCGCCTCCGTCCCGGCCTCCGCCGCCGTCTCGGCCTCTGCCCCCGCCGCCGTGCCGCCGCTGGACCCGGCGGCCCTCCGGGCGGCCCTCGCCCAGCGGCCCGCCGCCGACGTCTCCGCCGGATTCGTGCGGGTCACCGGCTCCGCGGGGCGGTTCGTGGGCACCTCGGCGGAGGACGGGATGGCCGTCGACCCGCAAGGCCGGTTCCGGATCGGATCGATCTCGAAGGTCTTCACCGCCACCGTCGTCCTGCAACTCGCCGGCGAAGGACGGATCGACCTCGACGGCACCGTCCGGCAGTACCTCCCGGACTTCCCCTACGAAGGGGTCACCGTCGGGCAGCTGCTCAACCACACCAGTGGGCTGCCCGGCGGCTCCAACGTCCCCTGGGGCGACGGCACCACCGGTTGGTTCGCCGAACACCGGCTCGACTCGTTCACCCCCGAGGACGTCATCGCCACCATGAACGGCCAGAAGCTCGGCTTCACCCCCGGCACCGCCCAGCAGTACAACGGCATGAACACCTTCGTCGCCGGACTGCTCGTCGAGGAGGTCACCGGCCACCGCTACGCCGACGAACTCCGCGACCGCGTCCTCCGGCCCCTCGGCCTGCACGACACCGCGCTCCCCGACGGCGACGACCCGCGGCTGCGGCACCCCGCGACCCACCCCTACCTGACCGTCCCCGACGCCGACGGCGGCACCCACCGGGCGGACGTCACCGAGCAGAGCCCGTGGCCCTGGGCGGAAGGCGGCATGATCTCCAGCGCCCCCGACCTGGAGCGCTTCATGACCGCCCTGTTCCGCGGCCGCCTCCTGCCGCCGGCCCAGCAGGAGGAGCTGTTCACCGTCCCGGACGTGCCCGTCGCACCGGGCAGCAGCCACTGCCCGGGCGGCACGGCGTGCATGAGCATGGGCCTCGAACGCCTCTCGGCCGAGGGCATCGTGGCCTGGGGCAAGACCGGCTCCCGGCCCGGCTCCACCAGCGGCGTCTTCGCCACCCGCGACCTCTCCCGCACCGTCGTGTACTCCGTCGACCCGACGGCGCTCGACGGTGCCGAGACCCCGTACGCCCTCGGACTGCTGAAGAGCGCCTTCGGCCTCAAGTCCATCGGCTGACGGTCCGTCTCCTCCTTTCTGACGAGGAGATGTTGGCTCGCCCGGGGGAAGCGGGGCAGGGGCGGCTTCCGGGACCGTTGGACGCATGCTGAAGAACATTCCGGTCGGCGACACCGAACGGCCCGTTCCCCGGTGGGCCCTGCGACTCGCCAAAGCCCTCCCCTTCATCGTGCTGCCGCACTGCCTGTGGCGACTGCCCTTCGCCTTCGACTTCCGGATGGGGACGGTCGACCCGGCCGCCGGGCCCTACGTCTGGTGGGCCACCCCGTACGTGATCGGGCTGAGCGTGATCACCGAGGCGCTGACGATCCTGACCCTCGGGCTGGTCAGCGGCTGGGGCGAGGTGTACCCGCGCTGGGTGCCCGTCCTGCGCGGCCGCCGGGTCCCACCACTCGTGGCGCTCGTCCCGGCCGTACTCGGCGGACTGGTCCTGGTCGCCCTCTTCGGCGGGATGCCCCTGGCCTGGCTGGGCGTGTTCGCCGAAGTCGGCTACAGCAACGGCTGGTGGATGGCGCTCGGGCGGATCTGCACCTCCACGGCGGTGCTCTGGGGCCCCGTCACCCTCGTCCTCGCCTTCGCCTACTACCGTCGTCGCCGTCAGCAGCCAGGGCACACAGCCCGTCCATGAACCGGCCCGGGGCCGACGGCCTGAACCGGGCCTCGCTCCACTGGTGCCAGAGGCCTCCGGGGGCCAGGAAGCGGGCAGAGTGTTCGCTGCCCGTCCGGCCGTCGATGTGGAGGAGCGCACTGATCGCCCAGTGCTGGTCGAACTGGCAGTCGGGCCTTGGCAGGTAGCGATCCAGGTAGGCCGCCAGGTGCCGGGCGTCCTCGTCAGTGCCGAAGCGTGCGAGAGCGAAGCAGTAGCCCTGGCCGGCGAAGCACAGCTGGCTTGCCAGGAGCAGATCGCCGAGGACGTCACGGAAGTGCACCCTGTGGTCGAAGCCGATCAGCCACGACGCCGTGAGGCGCGAGCGCCACTCGCGCCTCAACAGGATCTCCAGCTCTTCGTCGGTGATCTCCCGGGCGGCGGCACTCAGCGACCGGAGGAAGGGTGCGCGCTCGCTCTCCGCGTCCCGCGCGAAGTTGCCGTGCAACAGGTGCAGGTACCGACTGATCCCGTGCGTGGCGGGCTTGACGTAACGGTCGACGACATCGAGCAGCTCGGGGCCGTCCGACGAAGCAGGAATGGGCATGGCGGCATTCTCACGTCGCCCGCCGCCCACCACCAGAGGCCTCGCCACCCCGGCCCGGCGCCGCGCGGGAAGTCGGACCAGCGATTCTGCTGGCGAAGTATTTGATCTGGGTCGGGCTCAAGCCGTCGTTGTGATGCCGTGTTGGGTGCAGAGTGTGTGGATGCGGGTGGGGCGG